>JAWVCV010000126.1:0-2607 GCA_033858115.1 Gaiellaceae bacterium | reverse complement strand
GGCGCGGCCGGTGTTCGAGCAGGTCGCCGACGCTCGCGAGCTCGAGCTTCGCCAGTCGCTTCTGCAGAGTCGGGCCGACGCCGGGAAGCGTGTCGAGCGGCGCCTGCAGGCGCTCGGGCCGGAAGCGCCCGCGCGTCGTCGGCCAGCGCTCGGGCGGGTCCACAGCGGCGAAACCGGGCTGGGGCCGGCTCATCGCCCGAGTATTGCAGCGGCTGCGGCTATCGGCCTGACGTTCCTGGCGCGCCGCTCGCGGTGCGTAGACCGGCGGGACAGTACGGCGGTACGGACCGCCGGGCGGAGCGCCGCGAGCGGCGCGAGGCTGCGCCGGAGGCCGGCTCCGCCGGCCGGGAGGCGCAGCCGGCCAGGAGCGTCAGGCTTGGAACCAGAAGAAGCCGATCGTCCCGGGGCCGGCGTGAGTGCCGACGACCGCGCCGAGGCTCGTGACCAGCTTGATCTCCGCCTGCGGACGGGTGGCCACCACGATCTCGCGCAGCTGGTCGACGGTCTCGGCCGCCTCGGCGTGCGCGATCCCGACCGCGAGGCCGGGGCCGTCGGTCGTCGCGGCCTCGAAGCGGCGGCGGAACTCCTCGAGCGCCTTCGCCCGTCCGCGTACACGCGTGACCGGCACCACTTCGCCGCCCTCGATCGCCAGGATCGGCTTGACGTTGAGCAGGCTCCCCATCAAGGCCCGCGCGCGGCCGATGCGTCCGCCCTTGGCGAGGAACTCGAGCGTGTCCACGGTGAAGAGGATCCCCGCGGCGGCGCGGTAGCGCTCGACGAGCGACTCGATCTCCTCGTCGGACGTACCGCGCGCCAGCAGGTCCTGGATCGCGAGCGCGAGCATCCCGATCCCGACCGAGGCGGACTGGGTGTCGACCAGGCGGATCTTGTCGCCCAGCACCTCGGCGGCGGCGAGCGACGCGCTCTGGAAGGTGCCCGAGAGCTTGGAGGAGATGTGCAGCGAGTAGATGCGCTCATACGCCGCGAGGGCGTTGTAGGTCGAGAGGAAGTCCTGCGGGGTCGGCTGCGAGGTCGTCGGCAGCTCCGGTGCTCGGCGGAGCCGCTCGTAGAAGTCGTGCGGGTCGAGCTCGACGTAGTCGCGGAAGCTCTCCTCGCCGAAGCGCACGTAGAGCGGCACCACGCGCATGTTCGGGAAGCGGATCTGCGCGTCCGGGAAGTCGGCGGTCGAGTCGAGCACGATCGCCGTGTTCTCGCGGGTCAGATTCACCTGTGCGAGTCGCCAGCGCTTCGGATCGCGGCGACGATCTCGTCCAGCTCCTGGTCCTTGCGCAGGCACGCGACTGCGCCGGCGGCCTTGAGCGCGTCCAGCTCCCGCGGGCTCGCGGACGCGGTCAGGCAGACGACGGACACCTCCGGGTGCTGCCGCGACAGCTCGAGCGTCGTCTCGACGCCGTCCATGCCGGGCAGGCGGAAGTCCATCACGGCGACGCGCGGCTGCAGCTCCTCGCACGCGGCCACGGCGAGCGACCCGTCCGCGACCGCTCCGACGACCTCGATCCCCTCCTGCAGCTCGAGCAGCAGCTCGAGCGCCTGGCGGAAGACGTCGTTGTCCTCGACCAGCAGGACGCGAATCGGGGCGGCTTCCACGCCGGGAGACTAAGGGCTACTCCGCCGAGAGGAGGAGCGGATAGTGCGGCTGGCCGCCGGGCTGCACGTCCAGCTCGACGTCGGGATGGCTCTCCTCGATCCGGCGCAGAATGCCGTCGAGCTCCGGCTCGTCGGCTCCGGTCAGCAGTGTCAGCACCTCGCGGCCGTCGCCCAGCAGCCGTTCGACGACGGCGTAGGCGACGTCCTCGAAGTCGGGGGAAGAAGCCACGGCGGCGCCGTCCGCGAGGCCGAGCCAGGCGCCCTTGCGCACGTCCACCCCGTCCAGCTCCACGTCGCGCGAGGCGACCGTGACCTCGCCGGTCGCGACCTGGCCGAGCGCGTCGAGCATCGCGGCCTCGTTCTCGGCAGCGTCGAGCGACGGCAGGTAGCGCACGATCGCCGCGAGCCCCGCCGGGACCGAGCGGGAAGGGATCACGCGCACCGGCTTCTCGGCGAGCTCCGCCGCTTGCTCGGCCGTGAGGATCACGTTCGAGTTGTTCGGCAGCACGAGCACCTCCGTGGCGGGGGTCGACTCGATCGCCGCAAGGATGTCGGCCGTCGACGGGTTCATCGTCTGGCCGCCTTCGATCACCCGTGTGGCGCCGTAGCTCTCGAAGAGACGGCGGTTGCCCGCACCGGGCACGACCGCGACGACGCCGGTCTCGAGCGTGTGCTCGGGGTCGGGCACGTCCAGGAGCCGCTCCGTTCGCTGCTGCGTCTGCTTGTGCATGTTGGCGATCTCGACGCCCTCGATCGTGCCGCGGGCGGTGCCGAGGGCGAGCGCCTTCCCGGGCTCGTCCGTGTGGACGTGGACCTTCAGCGCGGTCGGGTCGCCGACGACGAGCAGCGAGTCGCCGAGCTGCTCCAGCTCCGTCTCGAGCGTCTCGGCGTCGAGCCCGTCCCCCTCGATCACGAACACCGTGCAGTAGCGGTATTCCGAGGGATCCTGATGGACGGCGTCGTAGCCGGCCTCGTGCGCGTCCGCGGCCGGTGCGTCCG
>JAWVCV010000125.1:0-6094 GCA_033858115.1 Gaiellaceae bacterium | reverse complement strand
GAGGGCCTCGAGCCCGAGATCGCGGAGCACATCGGCGCCCTCGAGACGAAGGCCGGCAAGCGCTTCGGCGATGCCGACGATCCGCTGATGGTCTCGGTTCGCTCCGGTGCGGCCGTCTCGATGCCGGGGATGATGGACACGATCCTCAACCTCGGGCTGAACGACGACGCGGTTGCCGGGCTCGCGAAGACGACGGGCAACGGGCGCTTCGCGAGGGACTCCTACCGGCGCCTGATCCAGATGTACGGCGAGGTCGTCGACGGCGTCGAAGGGCACCGTTTCGAGCAGGCCCTCACGGACCTGAAGGCGGCGCGGGGGGCCAAGCAGGACGTCGATCTCTCGGCGGACGACCTTGCAGAGCTGATCGAGACCTTCAAGCGCGTGTACGCGGAGGAGACGGGCAATCCGTTCCCGCAGGACGCTCGCGCGCAGCTGGCGAAGGCTGTACGCGCCGTCTTCGACTCCTGGGACTCGCCGCGGGCGCAGGTCTACCGGCGGACGTACGAGATTCCGGACGACCTCGGCACCGCCGTCAATGTCGTCCAGATGGTGTTCGGAAACAGGGGCGACAGCTCCGGCACCGGCGTGTGCTTCACCCGTGACCCCTCGACCGGCGAGAGCCGCGTCTACGGCGAGTTCCTGCAAAACGCCCAGGGCGAGGACGTCGTCGCCGGCATCCGGACGCCGGAGCCAATCGAGCGGATGGGCGAGCTCCTGCCGGATGCGTACCAGCAGCTCCTCGAGACGATTCGGCGGCTCGAGGAGCACTACCGCGACATGCAGGACATCGAGTTCACGGTCGAGGAGGGGACCCTCTTCCTGCTCCAGACGCGCACGGCGAAGCGGACGGCCCCGGCGGCGCTGCGCGCGGCGGTCGAGATGGTGGAGGAGGGGCTGATCTCCAAGGAGGAGGCGGTCGCGCGGATCGATCCCGCGCAGCTGGATCAGCTCCTGCACCCGATGATCGACCCCGCCGCCGAGGTGGAGGTCGTCGCGAAGGGGCTGAACGCATCGCCGGGCGCCGCTTCGGGCGCGATCGTCTTCGACGCCGACACGGCGGAGAGGCGCGGGAAGGCAGGTGAGAGCGTCATCCTCGTCCGCTGGGAGACGACGCCCGACGACTTCCACGGCATGCTGGAAGCGGCGGGGATCCTCACCGCGCACGGCGGGCTCACCTCGCACGCCGCGGTCGTCGCTCGCGGCATGGGCACGCCCTGCATCACCGGCTGCGAGGCGCTGCAGGTCGATCTGCAGGCGAAGAAGGCACGGTTGCCCGGCCATGAGCTCGGGGAGGGCGACACGATCACGATCGACGGCGGTACCGGTGAGGTGATCGTCGGGGCCGTTGCCCTCGTGCCGCCGCAGATCAACGAGGACTTCTCCGCGATCCTCGAATGGGCGGACGGGATCCGGTCGTTGAAGGTGCGAACGAACGCCGACACGCCGGAGGACGCGGCGAAGGCGCGCGAGTTCGGCGCCGAGGGCATCGGACTCTGCCGCACCGAGCACATGTTCGCCGACGCCGAGCGTCTCGACCTCGTGCGCGAGATGATCCTCGCCTCGGACGAGGAGGGACGCCGCGCCGCGCTCGACCGGCTGCTGCCGATCCAGCAGAGCGACTTCGAGGGGATCTTCGAGGCAATGGCGGGGCTGCCGGTGACGATCCGCCTGCTCGACTGGCCGCTGCACGAGTTCCTGCCGGCGCTCGAGGACGAGCAGGACGAGCGCATGCGCGAGCGGATTCTCTCGCTGCACGAGTCGAACCCGATGCTCGGCTGGCGCGCCTGCCGGCTCGGGCTCTCCTTCCCCGAGATCTACGAGATGCAGGTGCGGGCGATCGCGCGCGCCGCGATCGGGGTCGGCCAGCGCACCGGTCGAGCGCCGCTCGTCGAGGTCATGATCCCGCTCGTCGGCTTCGGCGAGGAGCTCCGCAGGCTGCGCGAGCTCACGGTCGGCGTGGCCCGCGAGGAGGGAGACTTCGAGTACCTCGTCGGCACGATGATCGAGCTCCCGCGCGCCTGCGTCCGCGCCGACGAGATCGCCGAGCACGCCGACTTCTTCTCCTTCGGAACGAACGACTTGACCCAGAGCGCACTCGGGATCTCCCGCGACGACGGCGGCCGCTTCCTCGCTAACTACCTCGAGACCGGCGTGCTCGAGCACGACCCGTTCGAGACTATCGACCAGGCGGGCGTCGGCGACCTGATGCAGATCGCAGTCGAGCGCGGCCGCCGGACGCGGGAGGACATCAAGCTCGGGATCTGCGGCGAGCACGGCGGCGAGCCGAAGTCGGTCGCGTTCTGTCACCGGCTCGGGCTCGACTACGTCTCCTGTTCGCCGTATCGCGTGCCGCTGGCACGGTTGGCAGCGGCGCAGGCGGTGCTCGCCGAGCAAGGCTTGAGCGCAATCGCCGTCGGCGGCTAGGTCGTACAGCTGGCCGAATGGGCCGTGTGGCCCTTGCGGCCTTCGGTCCTGGAAGTCACGTTGCGCCTATGAGAGTCCGGCTCGCCCTCCTCGCCGCGCTGCTGCTAGCTCCCGTCGCGTGGGGCACGGCGGCCCCCGCTTCGGGCAGCGTCAGTGCGCCTGCAAAGACGTGCAGCGCCGGCTACGTGCACGCGAGCCTCAGCTGGGGTGAGAAGTGCCTCCGCGCCGGCCAGTTCTGCAAGGTAAGCGGCGACGCCGAGTACCACCGCTACCGCTTCCACTGCCACACGGGCGCTCGGCTGAGCCGGAAGGCGACACCCAACAATCCTGGCGGCAGCGGCTGCCAAGCAGGCTACTCGCCCTGCCTCCCGCGCGTGGCCGACCTCAACTGCGGCGACATCCCGGCTTCGAAGAAGCCGATCAGAGTGACCGGCTCGGATCCGTACCGGCTGGACGGCGACGGTGACGGACTGGCTTGCGAGCCGTAGGAGCTCGCCTTGCTACGGGTGTGGGCGCTACCCGTAGCCGCGAACCTTCCAGTACGCGACCGCGACGCCGAGCACTCCGATCGCGAGCAGGCTCGCGATCGACGCGATGTCGATCCGGCTGTAGACCGCGCTCCGCTGGCCGAAGCGCGAAAGCGCGAGGATCGCCAGCGCTCCGCCGGCGAGGCCGCCGAGGTGGCCGCCGATCGAGATGCCCGGGACTGCGAACGTGAACGCGAGATTGACGACGAGGAGCGTGAGGGCGCTGCCGCCGAGGACGTAGGTCTGCTGGCGCTCGAGCACGATCGCGGCGCCGAGGATGCCGAAGATCGCGCCCGAGGCCCCTACCGTGACCGCAGCCGGGTTTGCGATCAGCGCGCCGGCAGAGCCGGCGAGGCCGGCGACGAGATAGAGCAGGAGATACCGCAGCGGCCCGAGCCAGTCCTCGAGCGGTCGGCCGATCCACCAGAGCGCCAGCATGTTCATGCCGAGATGGATCGGTCCGTAGTGCAGGAAAGCTGCCGTGATCAGCCTGTACCAGTCCCCGTGGGCCACGAGCGGCCCGTAGAGCGCCCCGTGCTCGTAGATCCAACCCGAGTTGGCGTTGAGCTGAGCACCGCCGGCGAGCTGGAGCAGGTAGATGCCCACGTTGATCGCGATCAACGTCATCGTCACGATCCCGGCGTGGCGAGTCGATCGTCGCTGGACCGTCTGGACGACCCGCCCGACGCCCTGCGGCTTGCCCGAATGGTCGGGGCATCGGATCCCGACCGGCCCAAAGGTCATGCAATCCGGGCAGATCGGCCGGCCGCAGTCCGAGCACGAGACACCCGTCTCGCGGTCCGGGTGCCGGTAGCACCTTTGGAGCTCGGCCATCCCGACTAGCCTAGCGAGGTGCGCGTTCACGTCGCCTTCACGCCCGACGAGGCGGCTGCGGCTCCCACCGGCATCGTGATCGACGTGCTGCGCGCGACCTCGACGATCGCGCAGGCGCTGGCTGCGGGTTACGGCCGGGTGCTCTGCGTCCGCGAGATCGAGGAAGCGCGTGCGCTGCGGGAGCAGCTGCCGGACAGCGTCGTCGGCGGTGAGCGCGACGCGATCCGGATCGAGGGCTTCGACGTCGGCGCCTCGCCGCGAGAGTTCCTGGAGCCGCGGGCACAGACGCTGATCCTCTCGACGACGAACGGCACGAGCACGATCGTCGCCGCCGCGGAGCGCTGCGAGGAGGTGCTGCTCGGCAGCCTGCTCAACCTCGACGCGGTCGTCGCGGCTGTCCGCGCGCGTGGGGAGGACGTCGCGATCCTCTGTGCGGGCTACAAGGGCGCCTTCGCGCTCGACGACGCCTACTGCGCCGGCCGCTTCGTACAGCTGCTCGACGCCGAGCGCAGCGACGCGGCCGTCGCTGCGGAGGTGATCGCGGAGGCGTATCCGACACCGCTCGAGGGACTGAACGCGCGCACCTACGGGCCGCCTGGGCTCGAGGAGGACATCTCGTTCTGCGCCCGCGAGAGCGTGCTGGACGTCGTCCCGCGCTTCGCCGGCATGCAGGGCCCCGCGGCCCAGATCATCCTCTAGTCAGCCTCCGCGGTTGGCGTCGTTGTCGAGCCACGCCGGACATCAGGACCAGTACTCCGGTGGATGGGTTTGACAGGAACACCTGTTCGGGTATAGAACATATGTTCCCTATGATCGCGTGCCTCCTCATCCCCGGCTTCGAATTGCGCGCGGCGCTGCGGGAGAAGCCGCGCCTCGCGCTCGAGGCGGCCGCGCTGGCGCCGCTCCAGGGGACGGAGCAGCTCGTCGGGCCCGTCACCGCCGCTGCGGAGCTCGCAGGGGTGCAGCCGGGGATGCGGCTGGGCGAGGCGCTTGCGATGTGCCCGCACCTCGTCCTCGTCGAGCAGGACCCCGCCGCGGTCGAGCGGGAGTGGGAGGGGGTGCTGCGGCGGCTCGAGGACTCGGGCTTCGCGGTCGATCCCGAGGAGCCGGGTCGCGTCTACTTCGAGACGAAGGGCGTCGAGCGGCTGTACGGAGGCTTGGAGGCGGCGCTCGAGCGGGCGCTCGCCTCCGTCGGAACTGCCTGGGACTCACGCGCGGGCGCAGCGCAGCGCCGGTTTACCGCCCTTGCGGCGGCGAGCGTCGCGCGTCCCGGGCAGGCACTTGTCGTCTCGGCAGACAGGGAGGAGGGGTTTCTCGCGCCGCTGCCCCTCTCGCTTCTGCCGCTCACCACCGACCGCTACGCCGAGCTCGAAGGGCTATTGAATGGATTGGGCGTGCGGCGCTTGGGGGAGCTGGCCGCGTTGCCCGGAGGGTCTGTCGCAGAGCGGCTCGGCCGGGAGGGACGGCAGGCCTGGTCGCTCGCGCGAGGCGGCGACAGCGGGCGTGTGCGCGGGCGACGTCCGGCGGCGGAGCTCGCGGAGGCGCTCGAGTTTCCGGAGGCGATCGGGAACGAGCTGACGCTCCGGCGCGCGTTCGGAGCGCTGCTCGACCGGCTGCTCGCACGGCCCGAGCGGGCGTCCCGGCCGTTCCGGAAGGTCGCGCTCTCGGCTCGGCTCGTCGGTGGCGGCTCCTGGCGCCGGACGGTGACGCTGCGCGAGCCGACGGCGGAGCGGGCGAGGCTGCGTGCGGCGGTCGGCCCGAAGCTGATCGAGATCCCCGCACCCGTCCTCGAGCTGCGCCTGGAGGCAGTCGAGCTCTCGGAGTCGGTCGGCGAGCAGCTCGAGCTGGTCAAGCCGGTGGGCGACGAGCTGAACGCGCGCTTGAGCGACGGCCTTCGCCAGGTACGCGCAAGCACCGGCTCCGGCTCGGTTGTGGCCGTCGTGGAGGTGGCGCCGTGGTCGCGGATTCCCGAAGCTCGGGCGCTGTTCGTTCCTCGCGACGAATAAATGCGCCTCGGCCTGCATTGGTCGAGGCGAGCCCGGTCGGCGTGCCCGTGCGCGTGAATCGCGAAGGGGTTGCGCTCGTGCGCGAGGAGTGGCGCGTCGTCGACCGCTGGTGGACCGAGGATCCACTCGACCGCCGCTACTTCGACCTCGTGCTCGAGTCGGGGCAGAACGCGTGCGTCTTCCGCGACGAGGAAGCCGGCTGCTGGTTCAGTCAGCGGGCCTGAGGGCGTGCTGCGCGAACGACTCCCACTCGGTCGCGTGCGCCGCCGGCACGACTACCCATTCCTTGAAGGGCTGTCCCTT
>JAWVCV010000124.1:0-9598 GCA_033858115.1 Gaiellaceae bacterium | reverse complement strand
CGCTCGATCGCGTCGCGGACGCGGCCGGGGTGCTGCCACTCGCGAATGGTCAGCCGCACCGTCCGCCAGCGCTCGCCGGCGCCGTAGATCAGCTCGAGCAGGTCTCCGAGCTCGCTCACAGTGGCAGCGTAGTCGCGAGATAAGCTCGGTGGATGCCGCCCGATCTGCTCACCGCGCCGCTCGACGACCTCCTCGCGGCGGCGCGCGAGCGGCGGAAGGGCAGCCGCCTCGTCACCTACTCGCCGAAGGTCTTCATCCCGCTGACGACCCTCTGCCGCGACGTCTGCGGCTACTGCACGTTCGCGCGGCCGCCGCGCCGCGGCGAGCGGGCGTACATGACGGAGGAGGAGGTGCTGGCGATCGCGCGCGCCGGCGCCGCGGCGGGCTGCACCGAGGCGCTGTTCACGCTCGGCGACAAGCCGGAGCTCCGCTACCAGGTCGCGCGCGCCGAGCTGGCGGCGCTCGGTTGCGAGACGACGCTCGAGTACCTCGGCCGTATGGCGCAGCTCGTCCTCGACGAGACCGGACTGCTGCCGCACCTGAACCCGGGCCTGATGAGCCGCGAGGACCTGGCGTCGCTGCGGCCGGTCTCGGCCTCGATGGGGATCATGCTCGAGACGGTCGCCGAACGGCTCACGGTAAAGGGCGGGCCGCACTGGGCCTCGCCCGACAAGCTCCCCGCGCGCCGGCTCGAGACGATCGGGCTCGCCGGCGAGCTCGCGATCCCGTTCACGAGCGGGATCCTGATCGGGATCGGCGAGACGCGGGCCGAGCGCCTGCAGGCGCTCGAGGCCCTGGGCGAGCTGCACGAGCGGCACGGACACCTGCAGGAGGTGATCGTCCAGAACTTCAGGGCCAAGCCCGGCACGCGGATGGCCGGCCACCCGGAGCCCGGCCTCGACGAGCACCTCTGGACGATTGCGGCTGCGCGCCTCCTCCTGCCAGAGGACGTCTCGGTGCAGGCGCCGCCGAACCTCGCCTACGACGATTTCCCGCGACTGCTCGACGCCGGGATCGACGACTGGGGCGGCGTCAGCCCGGTCACGATCGACCACGTCAACCCCGAGGCGCCCTGGCCGGAGCGCGACCGGTTGGAGGCGGCGACGCGCTCGCGCGGGCTCGAGCTCGCGCCGCGGCTGCCCGTCTATCCGTCGTATCTGTCCGGCAGGTGGCTCGACCCGCGGGTGCTGCCGGCGGCGCTGCGGGCCTCCGACGGGCTCGGGCTCGCGCGCGAGGACGCCTGGCACCCGGGTGAGGGAGGCGGCGTCCCGTTCGTCGTCACTCGTGACGCGCTGCCGGTCGACACTGGCGGCGAGCTGGGGGAGGAGGAGCTCGTGCGGCTCTTCCAGGCCCGGGGCGAGGAGCGGCAGCGGGTCTTCGTGGCGGCCGACAGGCTCCGTCGCGAGGTCTGCGGCGACGAGGTCAGCTACGTCGTCACGCGGAACATCCAGTACACGAACGTCTGCTACTTCCGGTGCGGCTTCTGCGCCTTCTCGAAGGGGAAGCTGGCGGCCAACCTGCGCGGCGCGCCGTACCTCGTCCCGCACGAGGAGATCGTCCGCCGCTGCCGCGAGGCCTGGGACCGCGGCGCCACCGAGGTCTGCCTCCAGGGCGGTATCCACCCGGCCTTCACGGGCGACTATTACGCGTCCGTCGTCGAGGCGATCCGCGCCGAGCTGCCGGGCCTGCACATCCACGCCTTTTCGGCGCTGGAGGTCTGGCAGGGCGCGGAAACACTCGGCCTGCCGCTCGACGACTACCTGGTTCGTCTGCGCTCGCTCGGCCTCGGGTCGCTGCCGGGAACGGCGGCGGAGATCCTCGACGACGAGGTACGGGCCATCATCTGCCCGGACAAGGTCTCCACCGAGCAGTGGCTCGCGGTGCATGCGGCGGCGCACCGAGTGGGGTTGCGCTCGAACGTGACGATGATGTTCGGCCACGTCGAGCGGCCGGAGCACTGGGCCCGGCACCTGCTCCGGGCCAAGGAGCAGCAGCTCCGGACCGGCGGCTTCACGGAGTTCGTGCCGCTGCCGTTCGTGCACATGGAGGCGCCGATGTGGCTGAAGGGCCAGGCCCGCTCGGGGCCGACGTTCGGCGAGTCGCTGCTGGTGCACGCGGTCGCGCGCCTGGCCCTGCATCCCGCGATCACGAACATCCAGGTGTCGTGGGTGAAGCTCGGGCCGGAGGGCGTGGCGGCGGCTCTGAACGCGGGCGTCAACGATCTCGGTGGGACGCTGATGAACGAGTCGATCTCGCGTGCCGCCGGCTCAGAGCACGGGCAGGAGATGCCGCCGGAGGCGATGGAGGCGTTGATTCGCGCGAACGGCCGCGTGCCGCGGCAGCGGACGACGACCTACGGCGACCCACCGGCGGAGCGTCTGGCCGCCTCGTTCGCGGCGCCGCCGCTCGCCGAGCCGCTCAACCCCTCCGTGCGGGAAGCCGGCCTGAAGGCGCCGCCCCGGCTCATCCGTCCCGGTCTGCTCGCCCGCGCCAGCCGCTAGCGGCTGCGCAACTCGCGCGGCAGCTCGTAGAGCCACCGGGGGATCCGCCGTCGCGCCGTGCGCAGCGCGCTTCCGAGCGCCGCCGGGTGGTGGTGGACACCCTCGCCGTGGCCGACGAGCAAATGGTCGGGCTCGAGGCCCCGGAGCGAGCGCGGCGGCCAGAGCCGGAGGAGGGGATGGAGGCCCGCCGGCTCCTCGCCGGCCCGGAAGAACGGCAGCGTGCCGAGCGCGTCGCCGGCCAGCAGGATCCGCCGCTCCGGCCACCAGAGCGCCACCTCCCGCCACCAGCGGAGCCGCAGGACGGGACGAAGCTCGAACGGCGTCTCGGGGAGCCCGCGCGGGACGACGTGGTGCGGGACGCCCAGCCGCCGGGCGACCGCGGCGCAGTCGCGGGCGTGCCGGTCGAGCAGCTGCACGACTCCGGCGGGCTCGCCCAGCTCTCCGACCCGCGCGTCCAGGTCGGGGTCATCGACCACGTCGAAGAGCCAGACCCGCCCGCCGGCGGCGACGGCGTGCGAGGTGCGCGCCATCGGCTCCTCCTGGATCCACCCGAACGCGTCCACGATCTCGTCGACGACCTTCATGCGGGCTCCAGCTGCGCGAAGGCGTGCTCGAAGGCCTCGTTCGGTTGCGCACCGAGCACGAGCAGCTTGCGGTCGAGCACGAACGCCGGCACCGCGCTCGCTCCGACGGCAGCCGCCTGCCGGGTCGACTCGACGATGCGGTCGCGGTAGCGGTCGGTGGTCAGCACCTGCTCGACATCCTCCGCGGGCAGCTCGACCTCCGCCGCGAGCTGCCGCAGCACGTCGAGGTCGCCGATGTCCTGGGCCTCGCTCCAGTACGCGTCCATGATCCGGTCGTGCGTCGGCGTGTGACGGCCCAGGTCACGCGCGAGCTCGGTCAGCTGCTGCGCGCGCATCGAGTTCGGGACGACGTCGGGATGTGGGTTGTAGTCGAGGCCCCGTGCCGCGAAGAACTCGCGCACCCGCTCGGTCATCCCCGGCCCGTAGCGCGCCAGCAGCTGCTCGCGTGGCAGGCCCTCGGGCGGGTACTCCGGATGCAGGTCGAAGGGGAGCCAGCTCACGCGTGCGCCCAACTGGCGCTCCATCCACGCGGCCGTCGGCTGACTCGCGCGGCAGAAGGGTCAGATGTAGTCGCTCCAGATCTCGACGACGTGCTCGGTCACTCCGGCTCCCTCGACAGAAGGTCGTCAACCGTCTCACGTCGGAGTATCAGCCGTGCGTCGCCTTCCGAAACGAGGACCGCCGCGGGCCGCGGGACGCCGTTGTAGTTGGAGCCCATGGCGAGCGTGTAGGCGCCGGTCGCCGGCACCGCGAGCAGGTCGCCGCGGCGAGGCTCCGGCAGCACCGCCTGCTCGATCAGCACGTCGCCCGACTCGCAGTGCTTGCCGACGACGGTGAAATGACCCTCCGCCGGCGGCTCGTCGGCCCGGTTCGCGAGGAGCGCCGTATAGCGCGCCTGGTAGAGCAGGGGCCGCGGATTGTCGGACATGCCGCCGTCGATGGCGACGTAGCGCCGGTCGCCGGCGCGCTTGACCGCGCCGACGCGGTAGAGGGTGAAGGCGGTCGGCCCGACGAGTGAGCGGCCGGGCTCGACGAAGAGGCGAGGCTCCGGCAGCCCGTGCGCCTGCCACTCGCGGACGACAGCGTCCGCCACCGTGCGCAGGAGCTGCTCCACCGGCGGCTCCGGCTCGTCGAGCACGTGGCGGATCCCGAAGCCGCCACCGACGTCGACGATGGCCGGCGACCAGTCGAGCTCGGTCCGGCAGCGCGCTGCGAATGCGGCCAGGAGCTCGACTGCCAGCAGGTGGGCACGGTCGTCTGCGAGCTGCGAGCCGATGTGGACGTGCAGCCCCTCGACCTCGAGCCCCGCGCCGAGCGAGGCGCGGATGGCCTCGAGCGCGTCGTCCGGATCGAGCCCGAACTTGGAGCCTCGATGGCCGGTGCGAATCGCCTCGTGCGTCTCCGTCTCGACGCCCGGGTTGATCCGCATGAGCACGCGCCGAACACCCGCGGCCGCGGCGCGGGCAGGCTCGTCGGGCCCGTCGAGCACGACGAGCGCGCCGGCCGCGGCGGCCGCGCGCAGCTCCTCGTCCGACTTGTTGTTCCCGTGGACGACCAGGCGGCCGGCCTCGACGCCCGCGTGCTGGGCGAACGTCAGCTCGCCCAGCGTCGAGACGTCCGCGCCGACGCCCTCCTGCGCGAGCAGGCGCATGAGCGCGACGTTCGGGAACGCCTTCGTCCCGTAGACGAGCAGGGCCGCCGGAACCGCTCGCTGGAACGCTCGCGCGCGGTCGCGCAGGGCGCGTTCCGAGTAGACGACGAGTGGCGTTCCGAAGCGCTCTGCGAGCTCTTCGGCCCGCAACCCGGCCAGCTCGAGCGAGCCCGCGCCGATCCTGGCGTCCGGTGGGAACAGTGCTAGCATGAGAGGCAGTGAATCAGCTTCTTTCCTAGAGCAGGAAGCAGGGCGGCGCAAAGCCGCGGCAGCTTCCCACGGGCCTCTCCAGCGAGAGGCTTTTTTGTACCCGGAGACGGTGATGAGCGAGACGTACGACGCGAACACGATCGAGCAAAAGTGGCAGCGCGTCTGGGACGAGGCGCGCGCCTGGCACGTCGACAACCCGGTCGACCCCGACACGCCTGACCCGGCGAAGAGCTACGTGCTCGAGATGCTGCCGTACCCCTCCGGTTCGCTCCACCTCGGACACCTGCTCGTCTACACGATCGGCGACGTGGTCATGCGCTTCCGGCGCCGCACCGGCCTGCGCGTCCTGCATCCCATGGGCTGGGACGCATTCGGCTTGCCGGCCGAGAACGCCGCGATCCGCGAGGGCGGGCACCCGCGCGAGATCACCGAGCGCAACATCGTCAACATCCGCCGCTCGATGCGCCGGATGGGGTGGTGGTTCGACTGGGAACGCGAGATCTCGACGCACGATCCGCGCTACTACCGCTGGCAGCAGTGGCAGTTCCTGCGCTTCCTCGAACGCGGCCTCGCCTACCGCAAGGGGGCGCCGGTGAAGTGGTGCCCGAACGACCAGACCGTGCTCGCGAACGAGCAGGTGCTCGGCGACGGCACGTGCGAGCGCTGCGGGGCGCTCGTCGAGTCGCGCGTGATGGAGCAGTGGTTCTTCCGCATCACGGATTACGCCGACGCGCTGCTCGACGACCTCGACACCGTCGACTGGCCCGAGTCGATCAAGACGCGCCAGCGGAACTGGATCGGCCGCTCCGAGGGCGCCGAGATCGACTTCCGGATCGAGGAGCTGGGTCAGGACCTCACGGTCTTCACGACCCGGCCGGACACGCTCTTCGGGGCGACCTTCTTCGTGCTCGCTCCGGAGCACGAGCTCGTGGCGCGGATCGAGTCGGAGGAGGTGCAGGCCTACGTCCGCCACGCCGCCGCGAAGAAGACCGAGGAGCGCGCCGCGGCGGTGGAGAAGACCGGCATCTTCACCGACCTGCACGCGATCAACCCGGTCAACGGCGAGCGGGTCCCCGTGTATGTCGCCGACTACGTCCTCACGGACTACGGCACCGGCGCGGTCATGGCCGTGCCGGGCCACGACCAGCGTGACTTCGACTTCGCCCAGGCCTTCGACCTGCCGGTACGTCAGGTGATTCGGCCGGCGGAAGGGGAGGTCGAGCTGCCCTACGTCTCGCACTCCGACAGCGACGTGCTCGTCAACTCCGGTGAGTTCGACGGGCTGCCGGCGCCGGAGGGCGGCCGCCGGATCGTCGAGCGCCTCGAGCAGGAGGGGCGCGGCCGCTTCGCCGTCAACTACCGGCTACGCGACTGGGGCTTCTCCCGGCAGCGCTACTGGGGCTGTCCGATCCCCGTCGTCTACTGCGACGCCTGCGGGATCGTCCCCGTGCCGGACGACGAGCTGCCGGTGGAGCTTCCCGACGTCGAGGACTACAAGCCCAAGGGGCAGCCGCCGCTCGCGCAGGCCGAGGACTGGGTGCGCACGGCATGCCCGCGCTGCGGCGGCGAGGGCCGGCGCGAGACCGAGACGATGGACACCTTCGTCGACTCCTCCTGGTACTTCCTCCGCTACTGCGATCCGGAGAACGACTCCGCGCCGTTCGACCGGGCCGTCGTCGACTACTGGAACCCCGTCGACCTCTATATCGGCGGCGTCGACCACGCGACGATGCACATGATCTACGCGCGCTTCTGGATGAAGGTCCTGAACGACCTCGGCTATATCGGCTTCCGGGAGCCCTTCGCGAGCTTCTTCTCGAACGGCTGGGTCACCAGCGGCAAGACGAAGATCTCGAAGCGCTCCGGCGCTGCGACGGGCCCGGACGAGGTGGTCGAGCGCTACGGTGCCGATTCGATCCGCCTCTGCATCCTCTTCCTCGGCCCCGCCGACCAGGACATGGAGTGGACGGAGGACGCGGCCGAGGCGATGGCGCGGTTCGTCCGGCGGCTCTGGCGCGTCGTCAACGAGGTCGTCGAGAACGCGCCGGCCGGCGAGCCGGAGGGCGGTCCCCTCGCGCGGAAGGCGCACGAGACGATCGCGAAGGTCACGGACGACGTCGGACGGCGCTTCGCCTTCAACACCGGGATCTCGGCGGTGATGGAGCTCGCCAACGAGCTCTCGCCCGACACGACCGGCCGCGACGCGCGCTTCGCGGCCGAGACGGCGGTGTCGCTGCTCCAGCCCTACGCGCCGCACGTCGCGGAGGAGCTCTGGGAGCGGCTCGGGCACGAGCGGCTCTGGGAACAGTCCTGGCCGGTCGCCGATCCCACGATGCTCCAGCGCGACACGGTCGAGGTCGTGCTGCAGGTGAACGGGAAGCTGCGTGACCGGATCCAGGTGCCGGCGGCGATCGGCGACGACGAGCTCGTCGCGCTCGCGCTCGAGTCGGAGCGCGTCCGGGCGCACCTGAACGGCGGCGAGCCCCGGAAGACGGTCGTCGTGCCCGGCAAGCTCGTCAACTTCGTGGTCTAACTCCGAATCGGCACACAATCGGCGCGGAGGCGTTCGCCCTCTGTGACTGATTGCCGGGCACGCTCGGGATATGCCCTCCCTGCCCGTGTCGCGCCGGCGGGCGCTCCTCGTCGCGGCAGCCGCGCTCGCGCTGCTGGCCGTCGCGGGGCGCACGCTGGCCGGTGCGGGCACCGCCACCGAGCAGCCTGCGGCCGCCTTGGTTCCCGAGCGTGCGGCGGCGGCGCCGAAGCTCGTCGTGCACGTGGCGGGCGCCGTCCGGCGGCCCGGCCTCTACCGGCTGGCCGAGGGCAAGCGAGTCGCCGACGCGGTCGCCCGTGCGGGCGGAGCGACCGCGCCGGCCGACACCACCGCGATCAACCTCGCCGCGCCGCTTGCCGACGGGATGCAGGTCCTCGTGCCCAGTCGGGTCGCCGGCGCGGCGGGAACGTCAACGCCGGGGCGCGTCAGCCTCAGCTCCGCCTCTGCGGCCGAGCTCGACGCGCTGCCGGGCGTCGGGCCGGTGACCGCCCAGAAGATCGTCGACTACCGCACGGCGCACGGTGGTTTCCGCTCCGTGGAGGACCTCGACGCGATCCCGGGCATCGGTCCCGCGCGGATCGATCAGCTTCGCGACGTGGCGACGCCGTGATCGCACGCTTGTGGCCGTCGTTGCTGGTGGCCTCTGCGTGTCTCGGGCTGGCGCTCGGCAACGTCGCCCGCGCTCCGGCCTGGACATCCGTCCTGCTGGTGGCCGCTGCGGCCGCGGGTGTGGGCTCGCACCGGGCGCGGCTGGCTGCCTGTGCCGTGGCGCTCGTCCTGGCCGGCTGGCTCTGGGGGACAGCGCGCTTGGACGCGCTCGACCGCAGCGTGCTCGAACCGGAGCTCGGACGTTCGGCGCCGGTGACCGTCGTGATCACCGGGCCGGTCCGGACGACGCCCTTCGCGCTCCGTGTCCCGGCCGAGGTCCGTCGCTTCGGCGACCGCATCCTGCGAGAACGAGTCTTGCTCGAGCTCCCCGTTGGCCGCTCGCCGCCCCAGGGGGCTGTGCTCGCCTTGTGGGCGTCCATCGCTGCTCCGCGCGGACCGGAGGACGGCTTCGACGAGCGCGGCTGGCTTGCGCGGCGCGGCGTCCACGTCGTGCTGCACGGTGGCGGCTGGCGCATCGTCGGCCGCCGCGGTGGGATCGGCGGGCTCTCGGACCGGCTTCGCGGGCATGTGGCGGGTGCGATTGCCCCTGGGCTCGAGGGCGAGCGCCGTGCGGTGCTAGCGGGGATCGTCCTCGGCGAGGACGAGGGGCTTTCCGACGAGCTCCGAGCCGACTTCAAGGCGTCGGGCCTCTACCACCTACTCGCGGTGTCGGGTCAGAACATCACCTTCCTCGCCCTCGGGATGCTGGGGCTCGCCTGGGTGCTCGGGATCTCGCGGCTCGCTGCGGAGGTCTTCGCCATGGCGGCGATCGCGGGCTACGTGCTCGCGGTCGGATGGCAGCCGTCGGTGGTCAGGGCGGGAGTCGCGGGCGCCCTGGCTTCCCTCGCCTGGCTCTTCTCGCGGCCCCGCGACCGCTGGCATTTCCTCGCCCTGGGAGCGGCCGTCCTCCTCGCGTGGACTCCTGCGAGCCTGCTCGAGCCCGGCTTCCAGCTCTCCTTCGCGGCCGTCGGCTCGATCTTCTTGCTCGTGCCGCGGCTGCTGGACGCGCTCGAGGGCTATCCGATGCCGGCCCGCCTGCGCGAGGTGCTTGCGATCTCGACGGCCTGTGGCGCGGCGACCGCGCCCATCCTCTGGCTCCAGTTCGGCAGCGTCCCCGTCTACTCGCTCGTCGCGAACGCGCTCGTGTCGGCGGCAATCGGCCCGCTGCTCGGCATTGCGCTCGTGGGAGCACTCGTCGACCCGATCGTTCCGTCCGTCGGGCTGGCGCTCGCGTGGCTGAACGGCTGGCTGGCCGCGTACGTCACCGGCTGCGCCCGGATCGTGGCCCAGTTGCCGCTGGCGCAGGTCGGCTCGGGGACGGCGGTCGTCGTCCTGATCGGGACGCCGGTCGCGATTGTCGCCCTGCAGCGGCTGCCCCGTTGGCGGCGTCCGCTCGCGATCGCATGCGCCGCGACGCTCGTCCCGGCGCTGCTCGTCTGGCGTCTTCTGCCGA
>JAWVCV010000123.1:0-8019 GCA_033858115.1 Gaiellaceae bacterium | reverse complement strand
CGGGTGCGAGGCTCGAGCCCGCGCTGAAGCGCGCGCACGATCCAGGCATTGACCGAGGTGCCTTCGAGATTGGCGGCGACCTCGAGCTGCGCCTTGAGCCCTTCGGGCAGGCGCAGGGTGATGCGTGCGGAGAAGGCGTCGTCGGCACTCGCTGTCTGCGCGCGCTCCGGCTCCTCCTCCTCTTCGATGTACACGAGCTCAGGGTCGCGACCGGCGAGGCGGACCTCGATCCGGCCGGGTACCGAGCCCGACAGGGCAAGTGCGGCCTCGCTCACGACGTCGAGTAGACGCAGGTGCAGCGAGGAGCCGAGCGCCTGAGTGAGCCGGCGGCCGGCCTCCACGGTGGCTTCGTCGGTGGCGAGCGATGCTGCCGCGGCGAGGTCCTCCTGGATCGCGTGAATGTGATGTGCCATCTCCATGGCTGCACTATGACATCATTATGATGTCTTGTCAAGTCAACTCTGACGTCTTGTGCATGTCAGGCTGGCATCGGCGAGTGCAACGGCTCGGTTGAGCCATTTCGCAGCGCGAAGACCACTGCTATGGTCACGCTCTCGTCCCGTCGCCCGAGAGGGCGCGCATGCCTGCGGCCCTGGCTGGCCGCGGCAGGGGACGCAATGTCCATGAGTCACGTCGATCCGCCCGACCTTGCCCTCCGGCCGACGCTGCGCCGGCTCCTCCCGCTCTGGTGGGAGCAACGACGCCTGGCCGGAACCGGGCTCGCGTTCGCGCTCGCCTTCACGGCTCTCTCGATCACGATCCCGCTGTTGATCCAGCGCCTGGTCGACGAGGCGATCGTCGGGCCGCACCACGAGCGCCTGCTCCCCTACCTCGGGGCCATCCTGGCCCTCGCGACGATCAGGTTCTTCGTCAACTTCTGCCGGCGCTTCGCGACGGCGCGGGTGGGCATCGCCGTCGAGGCGCGGCTGCGCGGGATGCTCTACGACGCCTACCTGCGCTATCCGCGCGCGTTCTTCGACCGGCACGCCACTGGAGAGGTGATCTCGCGGGCCACGAACGACGTCTATCCGGTGCGCTACTTCATCGGCTGGGGCGTCGTCCAGGGAGTGCAGAGCGCGATGATGATCCTGACCGCCGGCATCGTCCTGCTGACGGTCAACGAGCGTCTGGCCTTGATCTCCGCGCTGCCGATGCCGGCGATCGCCCTCCTGGCCTGGTACTTCGCACACCGCCTCTTCCCGATCTCGCGACTCGTCCAGGCCAAGAAAGGCCATCTGACCGAAGCCACCGACGAGGCCGTCGTCGGGATCGAGATGGTGCAGGCCTTCGGACGCGAGAACGACGTGCGCACCCGCTTCCTCGGCCGGGCCGAGGCAGTGCGGCACGAGACGATGCGGCAGGCGACGGTCGAGGCGAACTTCCTCCCCGGCCTGCTCTTCCTGCCGACGCTCGGGATCGCGGCAGTGCTCTTCTTCGGCGGGCGCGAGGTGATCGCCGGCCAGCTGACGATCGGCGAGTTCATGCTCTTCATCACCCTGCTGCTGCAGCTCGTCTGGCCGCTCGAGGCGCTCGGCTGGATCATCAACCTCGGCCAGCGTGCCGTCGCCTCGGCGGGGCGCAGCTTTGCCTGGCTCGAGGGGATCCAGCCGCTGCCCGAGCCTGCGAAGCCCCGCCAACTGCCGGAGGGGCCGCTGCCCGTGCGCTTCGAAGGCGTCCGCTTCGCCTACGGCACCGAGGCCGAGGTGCTCCGCGGGATCGACCTCGACGTCGCGCCTGGAGAGATCGTCGCCGTCTGCGGCCCGACCGGCTCGGGCAAGACAACGCTGCTGAACCTCCTGCCCCGCTTCTACGACCCCACCGGCGGCCGTGTGCTCGTCGGCGGCATCGACACGCGCGACGTGCCGGTCGCCAGGCTCCGTGGTGCCGTCGCGATCGTGACCCAGAAGCCTGTGCTCTTCTCGGTGCTCCTGCGCGAGAACCTGCTCTCCGCGCGTCCCGAGGCAGAGTGGGACGAGGTCCTCGCCGCGAGCGAGGCCGCGGGCGTCGCTGCCTTCGTCGACGACCTCCCCCACGGCTACGACACCTTGATCGGCGAGCGCGGCGTCAACCTCTCGGGCGGCCAGCGCCAGCGGGTCGCCCTCGCGCGCGCCCTGCTCGCCGGCGCCCGCGTGCTCGTGCTCGACGACCCGATGTCGGCCGTCGACACCGAGACCGAACGACTGCTGGTCGAGAACCTGCGCCCCGCGGTCGCCGGGCGCACGGTGCTCGTCGCCACGCAGCGGCTCTCGACGATCGGCGTCGCCGACCGTGCGATCGTGCTCGAGAACGGCCACGTCGTCGAGCAGGGCCGGCCGCAGGAGCTGCTCGCAGCCGGCGGCCTCTTCACCGCGCTCTTCGGAGACGAGTCGCTTGCCGCGTAGGCAGAAGCACCGCACCGGCCTTTCGCGGCTGCTCCCGTACGCGGCGGAGCGGAAGCGCCAGATGGCGGGCATCGCCGTGCTCGCCGCCCTCTCGGCGGCCGCACCGGTCGCGGGCTGGCACCTGGTCGAGGACGCGATCGACAACGGCATCCGGGCCAGGGACGAGCATCGCCTGCTCCTCGACGTCATCGCCTACGTCGGCGTCAACGCGGCGGCATGGATCCTGGGCACGCTCGCGTGGCGCGGCCTCGCGAGCATGGGCCAGCGGATGGTGCTCGAGCTGCGACGCGACCTCTTCCAGCACCTGACCTCGCTCTCGCTCCGTTACTTCTCGCAGCAGAAGGCCGGTTGGATCATCTCGCGGCTGACGAGCGACATCGACGCGCTCTCGGACGTGCTCAACCAGGGTCTGACGACGCTCGTCGTCAACTCGCTCACCTTCGTCGCGGCGATCGCCGGGCTCTTTCTGCTCGACTGGAGGCTCGGGCTCGTCGCTCTCTGCGTCCTGCCTCCCGGCATCGTGGTCACCCGCTGGTTCCAGCGCGTCTCGCACGAGGCGGCCTCGGACGTGCGGACGAAGATCGCGATCGTCACCGCCCAGCTGGCCGAGTCCGTCTCGGGGATGGCAGTGATCCAGGCCTTCAACCGCGAACGAGCATTCCAGGACGAGTTCGATGGGCTGAACGAGGACAACCGCCAGTCGAACATCCGCGTCCAGAAGATCTACTCCGTCTTCTTCCCCGCGATCGAGCTGCTCGGCGCGGTGGCGACGGGCGCCGTTCTCTTCGCGGGCGCGCACCTGATCGACGCGGGGACGCTCGAGATCGGGACGCTGATCTCCGCGGTCGGTCTGCTGGCCCTCGTCTTCCAGCCCTTGCAGGAGCTGTCGGAGCTCTACGGACAGGTGCAGGCCGCGAGCGCGGCGATGGACAAGATCAGCTCCGTCCTCGACGCCGAGATCGACGTCGCCGACAGTCCCGGCGCCCGGCCGATGGGCCGGATCGACGGCAGGCTGGAGTTCGATCGCGTCACCTTCGCCTACGGCGACGAGCCGGTGCTGCACGAGCTCGAGATCGCGGTTCCGGCGGGTGGCTGCCTCGCGCTCGTCGGCGAGTCGGGCGGCGGCAAGTCGACCACCGCCAAGCTGATCGCGCGCTTCTACGACCCGGACGAGGGCGCCGTGCGGGTCGACGGCACCGACCTGCGCGACGTCGAGCTCATCGGCTACCGGCGGCAGTTGGGCGTCGTCCTCCAGGACCCGTTCCTGTTCAGCGGCACGATCGCCGACAACATCCGCTTCGGGAAGCCGGACGCCTCCGACGAGGAGGTGCGCGCGACTGCTGCCGCCGTCGGCGTCGACAGGGTCGCCGGACGGCTCGAGCAGGGGCTCGAGCACCTCGTCCGCGAGGGTGGCGCCGGCCTCTCGGCCGGTGAGCGGCAGCTGATCTCGATCGCGCGGGCGCTGCTCGCCGACCCGCGCATCCTGATCCTCGACGAGGCGACGTCGAACATCGACCGGCCGACCGAGATCTTGATCGAGCGAGCCTTCGACACCCTGCTCGCCGGGAGGACGTCGATCATCATCGCGCACCGCCTGGCAACCGTTCGGCGCGCCGACGAGATCCTCGTGCTCGAGCCCGGCCGGATCGTCCAGCGCGGCACCGAGCGTGAGCTGATGGCGGAAGCGGGCGCCTTCCGGCGGCTCGCACACCGGCTCGTGGACGATGCGCTGCCGGCGGCCTCCGAAGAGGGCGCGCCGGCAGCGTGAGCTTCGTTACGGCTTCTCGAGGTAGGTCAGCTCGGGGCCGCGGCACATCAGCTTGACGCTGTCGCCGACGGCGAACCTCCCCAGGACCTTCTCCGCGAGCCCTTCCGGGACCGAGCACGTGAGCGACCCCGCCTCGCCTCGCACCGTGACCGAGGCGCGCGAGAGCTCCACGATCTTGCCGTAGAGCCTGAGCTCCTCGGCCGCCGGCTTCGGCTTCTCGGACGCCTCGTAGCGCTCGAGGCCGACCAGCTGGCCTTCCTGGCAGTAGATCTTGACCTTGTCGCCCACCTTGAGGGTCGCGACCTTCGCCGACTTCTCGGGCGGGACGCGGCACGCGACGCGGGCGCCGGCGCCCTGGACGGCGATGCCGCCCGGAGCGAGCTCCACGATCGGACCTGCAGCTTCCTGCCGGATGGGCTTCTCGGCGGCCGGTTTCTCGACGTCCTGCTTCTTCGCGCCGGGGCGCTCGAAGCGGACGAGAACGGCCTTGCGGCCCTTGTAGCGGATGCAGAGCATCCGCACCCGGTCGCCGGTCTTCAGCAGGGCGGCCTTCTCTGCGAGACGCTCCGGCACGACGCAAGTGAGGATCGCGTCGCCGACGGCGTTCTCCACCGAGACGGCCTGCGCCGAGACGCGGACGACCTCGCCGGTGATTCGCAGCTCCTTGCCCTGGTTTGCCTGCGCCGGTACGGCGACGGCAAGGGCGGTGATTCCGATCAGAACGATTTTCCGCAGCACGCTGGTTCCTCCTGTGACAACAGCAGGCTTGCTGTATCGCCACCGGGCGCGGCTTCGGTGATCCCCCGCGCGAGTGAAGCGCCGCGGACCGGGAATGGGGATTGCGATGACGGAGACAGGCTCCGCGGCGGCGTTCCTTCCCGAGCGCCTCTCCCTCGCCGCCCTGCGCGAAGCCGCGCGCGGCTGCAAGGCGTGTCCGCTGTGGCGCACCGGCACGCAGACCGTCTTCGGCGTCGGGCTGAAGCGGGCGAGGCTGATGCTCGTCGGCGAGCAGCCGGGCGACAAGGAGGACCTGGCCGGGCTGCCGTTCGTCGGCCCGGCCGGGCGTGTCCTCGACGAGGCGCTGGCGTCAGCCGGGATCGACCGCGCCGACGCCTATCTCACGAACGTCGTCAAGCACTTCAAGTGGAAGCCACAGGGCAAGCGCCGCATTCACCAGAAGCCGAACTGGGGCGAGATCGCTGCCTGCCGCCCGTGGGTCGAGGCCGAGCTCGCCGTCGTGCGGCCGGCCGTGCTCGTCTGCCTGGGCGCAACCGCAGCTCAGGCGCTCCTCGGCCGCGACGTGCGCGTCACTCGCGACCGCGGCAAGCCGCTCGAGACGCCGCTCGCGCCGATCGCGATTGCGACGGTCCACCCCTCGTCGATCCTGCGGGCTCCCGACCGGCAGACGAGGGCTCGTGAGCAGGAGCGCTTCGTGGGCGACCTCCGAGTCGCCGCAGCTGCTGCCAGGTCGCGCTAGGAGGCTAGTCGCCCCAGTCGAAGTCTCTCGACTTGCTCCAAAGGCTCGAGTCTTCAGGCTGGGCCTCGGCGGTGACGCTCTCGACGGACTCCTCGCCGGGCCAGGCAAGGGCGGCCGTATCGATGTCCACGGCCGACTCCTCGCCGTCCATGGTCTCCTCGAGGCGGGCCTGCTCCTCTGTCTTGAACAGCGGGTGATTGTCGAACGGATCGTCGATACGATAGCCGTCGATCGGCATCGCGGGCTCGAGCTCGGCATTGCGCCGCTTCAACTCGAGGTGATCCTGGATAACGCGTGCGAAAAGCGAAGGGGTCTCAACTGCCATGGAGCCTCCGAGGGTCGGGAGCAGGACGATCGTGCAGGGGCACGATTGTAGCGCAGGACCCGGCAAATCTCCTGCTCGTGCGGGTTTCGACTAGTCCCGAATCACCGGATCGGTGCCGGCGTAAACACAGTCCTTGCCGGCTCGCTTGGCCCGGTAGAGCGCGCCGTCGGCGGTGTCGATCAACTGCTCCGGCGTCATCGAGGCGCTCGACGCGGCGACGCCGAAGCTGGCCGTGACGGTGAGCGGCACGCCGTCGGCCGAGACGATCATCCGCTCGGCGAGCGCCACCCGGATGCGCTCTGCGACCTGCGCCGCCCCTTCGAGGTCTGTGCCCGGAAGGATGACCGCGAACTCCTCGCCGCCCCAGCGGGCCGCGATGTCGATCTCGCGCACGGTCTCCCAGAGGGTCTGCGCGAGGTCGCGCAGGACGATGTCGCCAGTAGGGTGGCCGAACTGATCGTTGACGGTCTTGAAGTCGTCAACGTCCGCGAGGATGAGCGCGACCGGACCGCCCAGGCGCTCGGCGCGCGTGAGCTCGGTGGCGAGTGACTCGTCTGCCTGACGGCGGTTCGCGAGACCCGTGAGGCCGTCGACGAGCGCCTGCCGCTCGACGATCCGATGCAGTCGGGCGTTCTCGAGCGCCACGACCGCCTGGCGGGCGAGCGCCTCCGCCGTCATCCGCTCCTCCGCGTCGAAGGCATCGCCGATCAGCATCAGGTGGCCGAAGCTACGCCGGCCCGACGTCAGCTGGAAGTCGAGCCGCTCGCCCCGCGCCGACAAGTCTCCGGTCTCCGCGACCGAGCCGTCGTCGCCGATGAAGACTCCGCCGACCGCCTGGGTCGCCTCGACCGCTGACTCGACGATCACGCGACGAAGCTGCTCCGGGTCGAGCGTCGCAGCGAGCGCATCGCCGAAACGCACGTTGGCCTCGCGGAGCCGCCGGCGCTCGTCCTCGAGGTCGACCATCCGCGCCTCGAGCTGGGTCGCCATCTCGTTGAAGGCGCGACCGAGGTTGGCGAACTCGTCGCGGCCCCGAACCGGCACCCGCTCGCGCAGCCGGCCGGCCGCGATCGAGTTGGCCGCCTCGACGAGACGTCCGAGCGAGCCGACGATGGAACGCCCGGCCACGTAGGCGACGAAGGCGATCAGAAGCAGCGAGCCGAGCAGTCCCAGCAGCAGCCTGCCGATCACCGATCGCTTCTCCGCTGCAATCGCCGAGCTCGGCGTGGCGGCCGCGAGGGCGAGCTCGCTGTCCGGCCGGAGCCTGGTGCCGACCACGCGAAAGCTGCGCTCGCCGATGCTCGCGGTGGTGACCCGGCCGGCGGGGAACCGCGCTGTCCCTTTGATCGCCGGCGCCGAGGCGGGTCCGACCCGGCCGCCGGGGCGCACGACGGCGAGCGCGTCGGGATCGCTGAGACCCGAACGGGCATAGAGCCGGCGCACGAGCTGCCTGGTGAGCGGCAGCGAGGCGACAATGGTCGCGGAGCGCGATCCAGGGCCGACGAGGGAGATCGTCGTCTCCGCCGCGAGCGAGCGGATGCGGCCGACCTTGAAGCCGTCCGGCGTCTCGACCCGAAGCGACGGCGCCGAACGGAGCATGCGCGTCAGCGCAGCCCGGTCGCGCCGCTCGATGGCAGCCTGGAACGCGGGGTCGCGGCCGAGGCGCTCCGCGACGCGCTCGACGCTCCGTCGCTCGTCCTCGAACGCGGCCATCGCAGCGCTCAGTCCCGCTTCGAGGCGGCTGTCCGCCGAACCCGTCACACTGCGGTCAGCCACTTCGCTGAATGCCCAGAAGGCAGCCGCGAGCGGAAGCACCGATAGCGCAAGGAACGTTCCGACTAGCTTGAACTTGAAGCTCCCCACTATGCTGCCCTTCAGTTTCCGGTTCCCCTGCCGATAGTTTCCTTGGGAACGCTTCGGCAGGGAGGGGGTGGATCATGAGGCCGAGGGTCGTGCGTGCGCTCACCGTAGCGCTCGTCGTAGCTGGTGCCGCAGGGGCAATGGCCCTGCCCAAGCTCGTCCTCGACACGCCCTCGTCCAAGGCACACGAGATCGCTTTCCCGGCACC
>JAWVCV010000122.1:0-18108 GCA_033858115.1 Gaiellaceae bacterium | reverse complement strand
CAACTACTTCGTCGACATCTCCGCGGGGACGACCGCGCCGCCGCCCGACCGGTCGGCTCCGTCCGTGACGGCGGTCTCACCCGCCGAGGGCGCCACCGGCGTGTCTGCCGCCGCGAACGTGACGGTGACCTTCAGCGAGCCCATGGACCAGCCTGCGGCGCAGGCCGCGTTCTCGCTGACCGGTCCCGCCGGCGCGGTGACGGGCTCTTTCTCCTGGAGCGGCAACGTGATGACGTTCGACCCGGCGGCCAACCTCGCCGCCTCGATCACGTACACCGCCCGGGTGACGACCGGGGCCAAGGACCCGGCCGGCAACGCCCTCGCTCCCGAGAAGGCCTGGAGCTTCACGACCGGTGCGGCCCCGGTCGGCGTCGCCGCCGCCCCGACCGGCACCACCGTGCTGACCGGGACGCTCCGGGGTGGCGCAGCTGCCAACCTGGGCGCCGACGACAACGTCTACTACCAGGTCAACTCGACCGCGACCGCGACGCGGACGAGCGCCTGGTACGGGAGCTTCACCGGCGTCCCCAACGCACTGAGCAACCTCAGGGTGAGCTACACCGGCAAGAACTCGCGCACGTGCACGCAGCGGATCGAGATCTGGCGCTGGACGACCAGTGCCTGGGTGCAGCTCCAATCGCAGAGCGTCGGGACGAGCGAGGTCGCGGTCTCGAGCCTCGCACCGACGGGCGTGCTCGCCGACTACGTCAGCGGCACGACCGGTGACGGCGAGCTGCGGATCCGGATTCGCTGCACGACCTCGACCGGCAGCTTCTACTCGAGCGGCGATCTGATGCGCATCGCCTACGACAGGCCGTAGCCGAGGCGGACGGCGGGACCCGGCCTCGCGGCGGGTCCGGCTGCGGCCGATCCCATATCCAAATCGGTATGGGAGGCCGCAAACTTTTGTATTTGGTTGTTGCCCAATCCTGCAATTACGCTCCCCGCGTGGCGGGCTGGGGCTGCGGCGCCACCAACCAATGAAGGAGGAGCGGTGGATGCGGTGAGAACGTCTCTCGAGAGCTCGCGCCGGCCGGGAGTGCTGCTGGCGCTCGTCGCAACGGCAGTCCTCGCGTTGACGCTCGTGAGCTCGGCCGGCGGCGGAGCGCGCCATACGGACGCCACGATCAGCCCGATCACGATCGGCGGCGTCTTCTGCACGTGCCACACGAACATGTACGTCGCCTGGAAGAAGGGCTTCTTCGCCAAGCGCGGCGTGCCCGTCAAGAGCTACGTGCTCACGCAAGGCGGCTCGCTGACCGTCGCGGGCGTGCTCGGCGGGCAGTTCGACTTCGGGGCGACGACGCTCGAGGCGGTGGTCCGCAGCCAGTCGCTCAGCACGCCGCTGAAGGCGATCGCCAACGTCTATCCGGAGTTCTGGGCCCTGACGATTCGCAGCGATCAACGCTCCACGATCAGGAAGATCTCGGACCTGAAGGGAAAGACGGTCGGCGTCTCGACGATCGGATCGGGCTCGTGGGCGTTCCTCGTCGTCATGCTCGCCAAGTCCGGCATCAACCCGAGCGAGGTCAACATCGTCCAGCTCGGCGGGCTCAGCAACATCGTCGCGGCGTTGCGCGCAAAGCGCGTGGACGCGTCCGTGACGTGGGAGCCGGGCACGTCCGCCGCTCGGCGCGGCGGCCTTGGCGCAGCGATCGTCAACCTCCAGATCCCGGGCGTCTCCGGGAAGGTCTTCGGCTCCAACGTCAGCATGTCGCAGGTCCTCGCGGCCCGCGGCGACACGCTCAACAAGAACCCCGCAGCCGCGACTGCGGTCATCGCAGCGATCAGAGACGCCGACAACTGGCTGCTCGCGAACAAGAAGAAGCCGGCCGAGGTCGTGAAGATCCTGAAGTCCGTCGCGCCCGGAACAATCAGCACCGGCACGCTGCTCGACGCGGCCAAGGCGACGCTGAAGGTGCAACCGACGAGCCCGCGGCTCAGCCGGGAGGGCTACGACACGAGCACGAAGGCCCTCGTCCAGTCGGGCTCCCTGAGGGCTCAGCCCTTCGAGAACGTCGTGGACTGCAGATTCGCCGGCTGCGGTCCGTGACCGAACCCCCGCTGCTGCAGGTCGAGAACCTGTCGGTCGCGTTCGGCGGCCGTCAGGTTCTCGACCGGATCTCGCTGTCGGTCCGGGAAGGCGAGCTGCTGTCGATCGTCGGCCCGAGCGGCTGCGGCAAGTCGACGCTGCTCAACGCGATCAGCGAGCTGCTCGTCGCGGAGGCGAAGGTGGAAGGGCGGATCGACTTCAAGGGCGGCCGCCTCGGCTACATGTTCCAGCGCGACGCCCTGTTGCCCTGGTACACGGCGCTGCGCAATGTTCAGCTCGGCGCCCAGATGCGCGGCGTGCGGGGGCCCCAGCGCCCTCAGATTGCGAGGAAGTGGCTCGAGCGCGTCCACTTGCACGACGTCGAGGCGCAGTACCCGGCCCAGCTCTCGATCGGGATGCGCCAGCGTGTCTCGCTGGCGCGGGTGCTGGCCTACGATCCGGCGCTGATCCTCCTCGACGAGCCCTTCGTCGCCGTCGACGCCTTCACCCGGTTGAGCCTCCACGATCTGGTGCTCGAGCTGCGGCGGACCACGGGCAAGACGATGATCGTCGTCACCCACGACCCCGACGAGGCGCTGCTGCTCGGGACGCGCGTGATCGTGCTCGAGCGCAATCCGGGCCGGGTCCACGCCGAGTTCGATCTCGACTGGTCTCACGACCGAAGCGCAGAGGAGCTGCGTCGCAGCGATGAGTTCGCAGCCATGTCCAAGCAGCTGTGGGGCACGCTCCTCGAGGTCGGCGCAGCCGCCTCGGCGCGCGACACCGGTGAGGCCAAGGCCGTCGGAGCCGCTGCCGGATGAGCGTCCTGCGCCGGCTGTCGCTGCCGCTTCAGCAGCTGACCTTCCTCGGTCTCGTGCTGCTCTCGTGGCACATCGCCTCCGGCGAGATGTTCGACGGGTTCCAGCTCGTCAGCCCGGACTTCGTCAGCAGCCCGAGCCGGATCTACCACGACCTCATACTCGGCTTCTCGGAGGGCACGCTCGCCCGCGACACGCTGGCAACGTTGAAGGAAGCTGCGATCGGGCTCGTGGTCGGGATGGTCAGCGGGATCGCCGTCGGGCTTCTCTTCTCGTTCTGGCGGTGGCTCGACCGGCTGCTCCAGCCGTTCATGGCCGTGCTGAACGCCCTGCCCCGCCCGGCGCTCGCGCCGCTGACGATCCTCTGGTTCGGCTTCTCGAGCACCGGCAAGATCGTCGTCGCGTGGTCGCTCGTCTTCTTCGTCGCCTTCTACAACACGCTCGAAGGCGTCCGCTCGATCGACCAGGACGTCCTCAACGCCGTGCGCGTGATGCGGCCGAGCCGCTTTCAGCTGCTGCGGTTCGTGGTGCTTCCGGCCGTCGTCTCGTGGGTTTTTGCCGCCTTCCGCGTCAGTGTCTCGCTCGCCCTGATCGGCGCGATCATCGGCGAGTTCGTCGGGGCGACCGAGGGGCTCGGCTACCAGCTGACCGCCGCGCAGGGGCTGCTCCAGACCGATCGGGTCTTCTCCGTGTTCATCCTCGTCGGCGCGCTCGCGGCCGTGCTGCTCTGGGCCGCGTACCGCGTTGAGGAGGCGGTCGTGAAGTGGCGTCCGAAGGCGCAGCTGTGAGCCGCCGGCCGCATCGATAGCCGCTGCGTGCGGTGCCGTCGCTCGCCATAGCCGACGCGGTATGCTCGCGAGACCGCGATGGCGCTCGACTCGAGGATCACGCTGCACAAGCTCGAGGTCTTCGAGCACGTCGTCGAGCTCGGAAGCGTCACGCGGGCCGCGGAGCGGCTGCACGTCGCGCAGCCCGTCGTGACCGCGCACGTCAGGTCGCTCGAAGAGCGCGTGGGCGCGCCGCTCTTCTACCGCGAGGGCCGCCAGAAGCTGCTCACCGAAGCCGGTCGCGCAGTGCACGCGTGGGCGAGCGACGTGCTCCGCCGGACGCGGGAGCTCGACCGGCACCTGGAAAGCGTCTCCGACGGGCGTCGCGGGACGATCGTGCTGGGATCGAGCATGGCCGTGGGCGGCTATCTGCTGCCACCGGTGCTGTCGGCGTTTCGCGCCGAGCGGCCGCTCGTCGACATCCGGCTCAACGTCAACGACTCCGAGCACGCGATCGTGGACACGCTCAGCAGCGAGAACGACTTCGCTGTCGTCGTCAGCGAGGCCTCACCCGCAAGCGAGAGCCTGGCGGCGGAGCTGCTCGGAGTCGAGGAGCTCGTCTTCGTCTGCGCCCCGGAGTCGGAGTTCGCCGGGGCGGAGCTCACCGTGGAGCAACTCGCAGAGCTCTCCTTCGTCGAGGCTCCGACCGGCCTGCTGCGGCGGTCGTTCGTCGAGAACCAGATGAATCGGATCGGCATCTTCGACCGCACGATCGCGATCGAGATGGGGCACCCGGAGGCGATGAAGCAGGCGACGCGCTCGGGGCTCGGCGTGGCCGTTCTCTCCTACACCTCGGTGGCGCGCGAGCTCGAGCGGGGCGAGCTCTGCCGCATCGACGTCGAGGGAGTGCACGAGCTCGGGTTCCCCGCCTATCTCGTCTACCGCAAGGACAAGTCGTTCACCGCGGTGCACCTCGATCTGATGCAGCAGATCCGGGAGTTCTTCGCGGGCCTGCACACGTCCGGCTAGCGCACTCCCAGGCCTCCGTCCGAGCGCACGACTTCGCCCGTGATGCCGCGCGAGCGCTCCGAGGCGAGAAACACGTAGGCGGTCGCGTGGTCCTCAGGGCGAAGCGCGACCTCGAGCGGCGTGCGGGCCCGCAGCTCCTCCTCGCGGTTGGGCCGGGCGTCGAGGATCGTGTCGAACTGGCCGAGGCTGCGCAGCCCGCGCAGGTCCGTGCTGACGGTGCCTCCCGGCGCGACGCCGTTCACGCGGACCTCGGGTGCGAGGTCGTGTGCGAGCTGGAGCACGAGCCCGCGCAGCGCGAACTTGGACGCCACGTAGAGCGCGCCGCCGCGGCCCGGATAGAAGCTGGAGCTGGAGAGAGTCATCACGATGCTCCCGCGCGCGTCTCGGAGGGCGGGGAGCGCCGCGCGGGTCGCCAGCATCGCGCTCTTGACGTTGACGGCGAACGTCTCCTGGTAGGCGGCGTCGAACGACTCGGCGGGGATGTCAGCGAGGGGCGTGTAGAGGTCGAAGATGCCGGCGAACGTGCCGAGGACGTCGAGGCGGCCGAAGCGCTCGAGCGTCTCGCCGACCGCGCGGGCGTTCGCCGCCGGGTCGGTCGCGTCGCCCTGCACGACGGCAACCTCGGGTTCGCTGCCCTGCAACTCGTCGCACTTGGCCTGGCTCAGCTCCAGGACGCAGACGCGCGCCCCCTCGGCCCGGTAGGCGTCGACGACGGCGCGGCCGATGCCGGAGCCCGCCCCGGAGAGGAGGGCGACCTTGCCGGCGAGCCACCCGTCGTGGCTCATTCCGGTTTGGCTTCGGGCCCGAACGGAGTCGAGAGGAAGCCGGAGAACGTCTCCGGCGTCTGCCAGGTCAGCGTCTCCAGCTCGAGCGGGCAGAGCCGAATCCCCTGACCGAGCCGCGGCGCGGCGATCTCGAGCCTGACGCCGTTGCGGGTGTGGACGACCCTCACCCGCACCAGGGCGAACTCGTTGGCGAGCTCGACGACCTCGCCGGCGGCCAGGTCGACCTCGACCGGGTCCTGAGGCTCGGCGTCGTCGTGCTCGAGCTGGTCGCTCACAGGAAGACCGCCAGGTTCTGGGTGCGCAGCACCGATTCGTCGACCACGATCAGCCTTTCCGCGATCTGCAGTCGACCGTCTGTGAGTCGCAGCACGTCCGTCCGCTCGACGGAGACGAGGTCCGGCTGGCGCACGTCGCCGCGGCTGCGGAAGAGCAGCAGATAGCTCTTGGCGAGCAGCCGGCCGTCGGCCCCGTTCCAGACCCGGATGTTGGTCACGAAGCGGCGTGTCCGCGAAGGCGGATCCTCCGTCCAGGCGTGATCGGTCTCGAACCGCTGGACGCGCTTCTCCAGCGAGTACCGATCCTCGAGAAAATGATCCATGTCGAGGAAGCTGTCTGCCAGCGTGTGGGCTGCCGTGACGCGGACCGGCATCCGGTAGGAGATGTCTTCCGCCAGGAAGTCCAGCCAGTCGCGGTAGCGGCCGGCGTCGAGAAGCTCCGCCTCCTCGATCAGGAAGAGGGTGACGGAGTAGTACTGCTCAGGCGTGGCCCGGACGAGCTCCTCGCGGCTCTCCGGGAGGGGCTGGGTCTTCATTCGGCGCCTCCGATGCTGCCGACGAGGCGAGCGGCCGAGCTCTCGGCGCCGTTGGTGCTCTCGCTCAGCAAGAGCTCGCCCCACTGGCGGAGCAGCTCTCGCTGGTTGTACTCGCCGAAGCCGGTGAACGCCCTCCCCGGGCCGACCCAGTCCGCGAGCGGCTCGCGGAGGGTGCCGCCGTCCGCGCGCAGTCCCATACGGCTGTTGAGCAGGATGCGCTGTGCGAGCTGCCCCTTGGCGACGGAGGTGATCGACGTCCAGTTCTCCACGTCGTCCTGCTCGAACATCCCCGAGCTGCCGAAGCACATGAGGTAGCCCTTGTACGAGGCAGCCTTGAACCACTCGGGCGCGAGCCGGTCGACCGCGAACCACGAGTACACCTCGGTCCGCGTGGCGCTGACGGGCTGCCAGAGGCGGATGGACGTGAACGGGACGACGAGCCCGTCCGCGTCCACCTGCGGCCAGTTGTGGACGAGGCTCAGGTTCGGCAGCACGGTCGCGGCGGAGACCATGAAGCCGTTGTCGGCGACCATCGCCTGCTGCTCGGGGCTCCAGCGCTCCCGCATCCGCTCGATCATCTCGTCGGGATAGCCGACGTGCCGGAGGTTCGCCGCGAAGTCGTTCGCCGGGAGCTTGTAGGTGGTGCCGCCGCCTCGGCCCGCCGCGTACAACGCTCCCTCCTTGCGCTTGCTCGCCTTCGGCTCCCGGAACAGGCCGATCTCGACGATGCTCGCGTGCGTGTGGGGCGTGTGGTAGGTGTCGCCGGCGAAGTTCTCCGCCCCGATCTTCCAGTTCGCGTCGATGAACCAGCGCTGTGGGCCGCGCACCTCCAGCCCGGCCGCGCTCTGGTTGACGTAGAAGTCGAGATAGAACTCGAACCCGCCGAGGTATGTCTCGAGGTCCGGTGCGTCCTCGTCGAGGGAGGCGAAGATCATTCCGTGCCGGATTCCCAGGCGGGGGGGCGAGAGCAGCGACATGCTCGCGCGCGTGAGCTCGGCGTCGCCGCCGTAGGCGTCTTGGTGGAACGGGAGGCCGACGAGCTCGCCGGTGTTCTTGTAGGTCCAGGCGTGGAAGGGGCAGCGGAAGTGGGAGGCGTTTCCAACCTCGGCGCGGCACACCTGCATCCCGCGGTGCAGGCACATGTTCGCGAGGACGCGCACCTCACCGTGCTCGTCGCGCACGACGATGAACGAGTCGTCGACGATGCGGCGAAGCACGTAGTCCCCCGGCTCGGGGATCTCGGACTCGTGCGCGAGGTACATCCACGCGCGTCCGAAGACGCGTTCCCGCTCGGCCTTGAAGATGTCCTCGTCGCAGTAGATCGCCGGCGGAATCCTTCCGTCGTTGACGGCCTCGACGATGTTTGTCAGGTCCATGGACGCTCCTCCCTCCGCGGCGCTCGCCTGTCCACGCTAGTGGCGCGGACGAAGATACGACAAATAGGAATTTCGCCGCCGCATCAGCGATAGATGGCTATGAGCGAACGCCATCGCCTCGTCCCGCCGATCGGGGATGATCGCGGCGTGGACTCGATCCTCGACCTGATCGGCGACACGCCCCTCGTGCGCCTGCTCCGTTGCGCGCCGCCGAACGGCGCCGAGCTGTGGCTCAAGCTGGAGTACCGGAACCCGACGGGCTCGATGAAGGACCGGATGGCGCTCGCGATGATCGAGGGGGCGGAGCGCGACGGGCTGATCTCGCCCGGCGACACGATCGTCGAGTACACCGGCGGGAGCACGGGGCCGGCGCTCGCACTCGTGTGCAGGGCCAAGGGCTACCGCGCGCTGATCGTGATGGCCGACTGCTTCACCGAGGAGCGGTTCCAGCTGATGGAGGCGCTGGGTGCGGAGATCGACGTCGTTCCCTCGGTCGAAGGCCGACCGAAGGTGACGTCGCGGGACATCGAGAACATGGTCGTGCGGGCGGCGGAGCTCGCCGCGCGTCCGGGCCATTACGCGACCGACCAGTTCAACAACCCGTACATCATCCCCGATCACCGCGACCACCTCGGCCGCGAGATCTGGGAGCAGACCGAGGGACGGGTGACGGCGTTCTGTCAGGGCATGGGCACTGCCAGCTCGGTCATCGGCGTCTCCGACGCGCTCAAGCCGCACGGCGTCTTCATCCAAGCGCATGAGCCGGCAAGCTCGGCTGCGATCAGCGGCGGCGAGCGCGGGCCGTTTCTCATCCAGGGCTGGACGGGCTTCGAGATGCCGCACTGGGATCCCGCGAAGGTCGACCGCATCGAGCCGATCGGCGACGACGAGGCGGTGGAGATGACACGCCGTCTGGCGCTCGAAGAGGGTGCCTTCGCCGGCATCTCGACGGGAGCGAACGTCGTCGGCGCGCACCGGCTCGCAGAGCGCCTGGGGCCGGACGCGGTGATCGTCACGCTGGCCGTCGACACCGGGTTCAAGTACATGAGCGTCAGCCCGTATGGCGGCGAGCAGTCAGCTCCGGAGGAGCGGCGCGACCTCTTGTGAGAAGCGGCGAACGCGCTCCTCGAGGTCCGGGCTCGCGTGACCCAGGTTGACGACGAAGCCGTTGCACCCTGCCTCGACGTACTCGCGCAGGCGCTCGGCGATCCATTCCGGCGGCCCTGCGATCGCATGCCGGCCTCGCTCGTCTGCGGCAGGTTGCGGCTGGGGCGTCACGTAGACGCCGATGCGCAGGATCACCCGGCTGTCCGGCCGCCGCTCACGGAGCTCGCCCGCCATCGTCCGAAGCTGGTCGGGCGCCAGCGCGACCGGGTGCCACACGCCGACCTCCGCTGCGCGGCGCAGCGTCGCACGCGAGACTCCGGCCACCCACAGCTCCGGCCCGCCGGGCCGGGCGAGTGGCGGGGCGAGCCACCCCTCGAAGCCGAGCGGTCCGTCCAGGCGAACCTGTCCCGGCATCTGCTCGAAGGCGCCCCGGGCGACCCGCAGCCACTGATCGAGCAGCTTGCCGCGCTGCTCGTACGGCGCCTGGAGCGTCGCGAACTCCGCCTCCAGCCAGCCCGGCGTGACCGCGGCCAGGATGCGGCCGCCCGAGAGGAAATCGAGTGTGGTCAGCTGCTTCAACGCAACGAGCGGCTGGCGCTGCGGGACGACGAGCGCCGAGACGCCTAGCTCGAGCCGTTGTGTGCGCGCAGCGAGGAAGCCGAGCGACACGAGCGCCTCGGCGATCGTTCCGTACGTGCCCGCCTGCTCGGCAGGGACGATCACGTGGTCGGTGACCCAGCCCGAGTCGAGTCCCGTCTGCTCTGCCGCGAGGGCCACGCGCGCGAGCCGCTCGGCATCGAGCGCCTCTCCGTAGTTCGGCAGGATCACGCCAAGATGCAGACGCGGCACGCGCACACGCTAACCCGATCACGCAAGGACGGAGGAGGACGGATGAACGCCAAGGAATGGATCGCCGCCTACGCCGAGCAGCTGGGGACGGAGCCGCCGACCGGCGAAGAGCTCAAGCAGATCCTCGACCTCGCCGCCGTGGCGGCTCATGCCTCCGAGCGCATCGCGGCTCCGGTGGCGTGCTGGCTCAGCGCGAAGGCCGGCCGATCGCTGCAGGATTCGCTCGCGCTCGCGCGCGCCGTGAGCCAGGCCGCAGACGCTTGACTTCCCGCGGGGCGGGTTTACGATCGCAGGGTTTCCTTCCCTGGACGCTGGGCATGACCTGAAGCACCGCACGAGGGAGGCTGGGCAGAGGGTGACCGAACTCACCCGAAGGGAGTTCCTGAAGCGCGGCGCTGCCGGCGCCGGGGTCCTGTACGTCTCCTCCCTCGGGTTCGACGTGTCGGTCGCGAAGGCCTCGACGATCAAGCAGCGCCTGCGCATCGAGGGCGCGACTGTCTCTCATTCGGTCTGCCCCTACTGCGCCGTCGGCTGCTCGCTGCTCGCCTACACGCGGAAGCAGAGGGACGGCTCGGTCGAGCTGCTCCAGATCGAGGGCGATCCCGACAGCCCGATCAACGAGGGCACGCTCTGCCCGAAGGGGGCGACCTCGATGGAGCTCGCCGTCTCGAGGCGGCGGATCCCGAGCCCGCTCCATCGCCTGCCCGGCGCGTCCGATTTCCGGCCGGTCTCCTGGGACTTCGCGCTCGACCAGATCGCCCGGCACATCAAGGCGTCGCGCGACCGAACCTTTGTCACGAAGGACGAAGACGGCAACATCGTCAACCGCTGCGAGGGCATCGCCTTCGCCGGCGGCGCGGCGTTCAGCAACGAGGAGGGCTACCTCACCACCAAGCTGATGCGCAGTCTCGGCCTCGTCTACCTGGAGCAACAAGCCCGCGTCTGACACGGCCCCACGGTGGCCAGTCTGGCCGCCACGTTCGGACGAGGCGCGATGACGAACCACTGGCGGGACATCAAGAACGCCGACCTGATCCTGATCAACGGCGGCAACCCCGCCGAGGCGCACCCGGTCGGATTCCGGTGGTTCATGAGGGCGAAGCTCGAGCGCGGCGCGAAGATGATCCACGTCGACCCGCGCTTCACGCGCACCTCCGCTGTGTCCGACCTGCACCTGCGCATCCGGACCGGCAGCGACGCCGCCTTCTTCGGCGGCCTGATCACCTACGTCCTGGAGAACAAGCTGTACCACGACGAGTACGTGCGCAAGTACACGAACGCCGCCTTCATCGTCAGTGAGGACTACAGCTTCAAGGACGGGATGTTCAACGGCTTCGACGAGGAGAAGGGCGCCTACGACACGACTCAGTGGAAATACGAGACCGACGGCGAGCCGCAGAGCTCCGGGGGATCCCCTGCCGGTCTCGGCAAGACCTCCAAGGAGGGCGTCGGCCTGGCAGTCGAGAGCGCGCAGCCCCAGGGGCCGTTCGCCAAGCTCGACATCAACCATCCGCGCTCGGTCCTGAATCTGCTGCGCAAGCACTACTCCCGCTACACGCCCGAGATGGTCGAGCGGATCACGGGCATCCCGCGCGACCAGTTCCTCGAGGTGGCGAAGCTCGTCGGCGAGATGGGGCGGCCGGACAAGGTGATGACGCAGGTCTACGCGGTCGGCCTGACCCACCACACGACCGGCTCGCAGATGATCCGCGCCGCCGCGGTGCTGCAGCTCCTGCTCGGCAACATCGGCCGGCCGGGCGGCGGGATGAACGCGGAGCGGGGCCACGCGAACATTCAGGGGAATACCGACAACGCGATCTCGTGGGAGGTCCTGCCGGGCTACCTGCGAGTGCCTGCGCCGGGCCAGCACACGGTCGCCGACTACGTCGACGCGAGCGCGCCGAAGGCCGTCCACCCCAACGCCCTCAACTTCTTCGGCGCGAACTACGGCAAGTTCCTCGTCAGCACGCTGAAGGCCTGGTTCGGCGACACGGCCACGAAGGCGAACGAGTTTGCGTTCAACTACCTGCCCAAGCCGGCCGGGAACTCGTCCTGGATCACCATCTTCGACCAGGCGCTGCAGGGGAAGATGGAGGGCCTGATGCTGAGCGGGATGACCGCGGCCAGCATCGGCCCGGACGCGAACCAGGTGCACGAGGCGCTCGGCAAGCTGAAGTGGATGGTCGTGATGGACGCCTTCCCGACCACCAGCTCCGAGTTCTGGCACGCGCCCGGAGCCGATCCTTCGCAGATCGAGACCGAGGTGATCGTGCTGCCGGCCACTCACTGGATCGAGAAGGAGGGGTCGTTCACGAACAGCGGCCGCTGGCTGCAGTGGAAGGATCAGGTACTGCCGCCGGAGGGCGAGTCCAGGCACGACCACTGGATCCTGGCCGACCTCTTCCAGCGGGTCCGCGAGCTCTACCGCCGCGACGGCGGCCCGTTCCCCGATCCGATCCTGGACCTCGTCCTGCCCTATGCGGATCCCGCGAAGCCGGAGTTCGAGGAGATCGCGAGGGAGGTCAACGGCAAGGATCTGAAGACCGGGGAGCAGCTGTCGTCGTTCAAGGACCTGACGGACGACGGGACGACGACCTCGGGCAACTGGATCTACGTCGGCTCGTTCACCGAGGACGGCAACCAGATGAAGCGCCGCAACGGCGTCCAGGACCCGGAGGCCAACGACCCGACGGGGATGGGCTACTACCCCGAGTGGGCGTGGTCCTGGCCGGCGAACCGCCGTGTTCTCTACAACCGTGCGTCAGCCGACCCCGACGGCAAGCCCTGGGATCCGAGCCGGACGGGGATCCGCTGGGATGCGGGGCAGAAGCTCTGGGTCGGCGACGTGCCCGACTACCCGCCGGACGCCGACCCCGCGGATCCCGACTCGCCGTTGCCCTTCATCATGACCGGCGAGGGCACCGGCCGCCTGTTCTCGAACGCACTCGCGGACGGGCCGTTCCCGGAGCACTACGAGCCGGTCGAGTCGCCGATCGAGAACCCGCTGCACCCGAAGGTCTCGGCCTCGCCCTCGACGTTCTACTACGACGAGGCTGCCGGGCGCCCCAGCCGGCTCGGCACCGTGAAGGAGTTCCCCTACGTCGCGACGACGTACCGGCTCACCGAGCACGAGCACTACGTCACCCAGCACGTCGAGCGGCTGGTCGCGCTGCAGCCGGAGGCGTTCGTCGAGCTCCCCGCCGAGCTGGCGGACGAAAAGGGGATCGACACCGGCGACATGGTGCGGGTCTTCTCGAAGCGCGGAAAGATGGAGGTGCGAGCGCTCGTGACGAAGCGGCTCGGGCCGCTGACGATCGACGGGAAGAAGGTCTTCCAGATCGGCATCCCGATTCACTGGGGCTACGTCGGAATCAACACGGGCGACCACTGGCTGGCGAACGCGCTCACGCCCTTCGTCGGCGACGCCACCGTGCGCACGCCGGAGTTCAAAGCCTTCCTGGTCGACCTGGAGAAGCTGTGAGCGCCGCCGTCGAGACTGCCGCGAGCCCCTGGACACCCCGCATGCAGAGGGCCGACGAGCTGCGCGAACGGCATGGCTTCGCCGCGGATCTGCTGACGCTCTATCTTGCTCTGGCTCCGGTGCAGGAGGACGCCTGGCGAATCGCCCGCGAGAGCCCGCCGCCTCCGGCAGAGCTCGCGGAATGGGCTGCGGCTCGCGTGCTCCCGCACGTCGTGGAGGCGACGGTGGCGGCTGCTCCCGCAATGCTGAGGGAGGCCGTGGTTGGTCGCTTCGGGGACGACGGGATCGCCGATTCGCTCGCGGGGTGGCTTGCCGGGCGGGAGCTCGAGCCGGTCGAGCGGTACCTCGCACGGGTCTCCCTGGCACCTGTGCTCGAGGCGCTGGGCGATCAGGCCGGCGCCGCCTGCGCGCCCCAGGACGGCGAAGGCGGGCTGCTCTGCCCGCGCTGCGGCGGGCTGCCTCAACTTTCATGCGTCGCCGACTCGGGTGAGGACCTGGTGAGCGGACGGCGCAGCCTGCTCTGCTCCCGCTGCGGCTCGAGCTGGGACTTCACCAAGAGCACGTGTCCGGCGTGCGGCGAGTCGGACGAGGCGCGACTCGTCGTGTTCGCGGAGACGTGGGGCGGGCCGGCGTCTGCCAACGGCGACGGCGACGAGGCCTCCCCGGTCGTCTTTCCGAACCTCCGCATCGTCAGCTGCGAGAGCTGCAGCAGCTATCTGATCGAGGTCGACCTGGCTCGCGACGGCCGGGCAGTGCCCGAGGTGGACGAGCTCGCCGCCGTCCCGCTCGACCTCTACGCGGCAGACCAGGGCCTGACGAAGGTCACACCGAATCTGATGGGGTTCTAGATGGCGACGACCAAGATCGAGCCCGGCAAGGGCTACGGGTTCTTCACCGACACGAGCGTGTGCATCGGCTGCAAGGCCTGCGAGGTGGCGTGCAAGGAGTGGAACCAGCTTCCGAGCAATGACAAGGGGTTCCTCGGCGACAGCCTCGACAACACGGGCACCCTGGACGGCCAGACCTGGCGTCACGTCAAGTTCATCGACAACGTCCCCGACGAGACGCTCGGCACGGGCAACGGCGCCGCCTTCCTGCTCATGTCGGACGTCTGCAAGCACTGCCAGCACGCGAGCTGCATGGACGTCTGTCCCACGGGGGCGATCGTCCGCACCGAGTTCGACTCCGTCTTCATCCAGCAGCCGGTCTGCAACGGCTGCCGCAACTGCATCGCCGCCTGTCCTTACGACGTGATCCAGATCGACCCGGACCGGGATGTCGCGCGCAAGTGCACGCTCTGCTACGACCGGCTGCAGGGCGGCATGGAGCCGGCGTGCGCCAAGGCCTGCCCGACCGAGTCAATCCAGTTCGGCCCACTGGACGAGCTGCGCGAGAAAGCCAGGAAGCGGGAGGCCGACCTGCACGAGCAAGGGCTGCTGGCGGCGAATCTCTACGGCGCCGACGAGACGGTGTACGGCGGCCTGAACGCGTTCTTCCTGCTCATGGACACGCCCGAGACGTACAAGCTCCCGAACGCCGAGAACGCCGTGCGGCCGAAGCGGAACGACGTGGGCGGGTACCTCGGGATGTTCGGCACCGCTGTGCTCGGACTGTTCGGCGCAGTGATCGCGCTGCGCAACCGCGGCGTCGCCCGGCCGAGCTCGCGGCCTGCGTCGCCGGAGGGGGGAGAGCGATGACGCTGCTCGCCGGCACGGAGCACTTCGCGGGGTCGCCCGAATGGACCTGGTACATCCTGGCCTACTTCTTCCTGGCGGGCCTGGCCGGCGGCTCCTACTTCCTCGCCACGCTCCTACGCTACTGGGGCACCCCGGCCGACGAACCTGTGGCGAGGCTCGGCTTCTACGTGGCCTTCCCGGCCCTCGTCGTCTGTCCGCTCCTGCTGACGCTCGACCTCACCAAGCCACTTCGCTTCTGGCACATGCTCGTGAACACGTCTCCGGGGGACGCCGGCCTGAACTTCAAGGCCGAGTCGCCGATGTCGGTGGGCGTCTGGGCGCTCTCGGTGTTTTCCGTCTTCGCCTTCGTCTCCTTCGTGGACGCGCTCGTGCGCGACGGCAAGCTCCGCTTCCCGCTCGCCCGCCGCCTCGACGCGCTTCTGAGTGGCGGGGTCGGGCGGGTTTGGCACGTGGTCGGCGCGACGCTCGGCCTGTTCATCGCCGGCTACACGGGAGTGCTGCTCGCCGTCTCGAACCAGCCGATCTGGAGCGATAGCTGGGCGCTCGGCGGGCTCTTCCTCGCCTCCGGCCTGACCGGCTCGGCGGCGCTCCTCGTTCTCCTGACCCATTACCGCCGAGATGCGGAAGCCTCACGCGGGGTCCTGGACACGGCCGGCCGGCTGTTCGCCGCGCTCGAGCTGCTCGCGCTCGCCGTGTTCCTGCTGACGTTGATCGGCGACGGCGCGCTTGGCAAAGCCTTCGACTTCCCGTGGCTCCTGCTCTGGGTCGTTGCTCTCGCCGGGCTCGTTTCAGGGCTCCTCGCCTTCGGCGGCGATCGCCTCAGCCTCAGAGCAGGACGAGTGCCCGCCTGGGCTGTCGCGCCCTCGCTCGTCCTCGTGGGCGTGCTCGCGCTTCGCGCCGCGATCATCTTCAGCGCTCAGGCCTAGTGCCCGCTTCTTCCAGCTCCGAGGAGGTCCCATGACACCGCATGACGTGTTCACGCGTCGCACGTTCCTCCGGCGCGCGGGCGTAGCCGGCGTAGCAGTCGCCGGCGGCACCCTCTGGGCAACCGCGCCCGCGGCCGCCCGCGCGCGGCGGTTCGGCAGGCGCCACGGCCCGATCCGGCACCTGGTCGTGTCGTGCCAGGAGAATCGTTCGTTCGACCACTACTTCGGCTACGCGCCGCAGGTGCAGGCGCGGAGGCTCGGCCCCCCACGCGGCTACACGCAGCCGGACGACGCGGGAGTGGGGCACAAGCCGTTCGAGCTCACGGCCATGCGCTCGGTCGACCCGCCGCACGGCTGGGAGGACGTGCACGCGCAGTACAACGGCGGCCGGATGGACGGCTTCTATCGCAACGCCGCCCTGCGCACGGGCGACGGCGACAACGCGATTCCGTACTACACGGCCAAGGAGCTGCCGTTCTACTACAGCCTCTTCCGCAATTCCGGCCTCTGCGCGAACTACTTCTGCTCGTTGCTCGGGCCGACGTGGCCGAACCGGTTCTATCTCATGTCCGGTACGTCGGGAGGCATCACCACGAACGGCCTCTGGGGCTACGGCATCTTCGACTCAGGCCGGTGGCCGATCATCCTCGACCTGCTCGACGAGGCCGAGGTGAGCTGGAAGATCTACTACATCGGCTTCGACGGCGTCGAGGAGGGCAATACCGACAACGTCGCTGTCTTCTGGAGCCGCTGGGCCCACGACCCGCGGACGACGGCCACCCTCGACGACTACCTCGAGGACTGCCGCCGCGGGACGTTGCCCAACGTCTCCTGGATCATCCCGAGCTACTCGATGCAGTTCGACGAGCATCCCGATGCGGACGTGAGCATCGGCATGGGGTTCCAGGAGCAGGTGATCAACGCCCTCCGCCGGTCGCCCCTGTGGCGCAACTCCGCGCTCTTCCTCACCTACGACGAGCACGGCGGCTTCTTCGACCACGTCCCGCCGCCGCAGGTCGATGACTACGGCCTCGGGATCCGGGTGCCGCTCTGGGTGGTCTCGCCCTACGCCCGGCGCGGTCCGGTCCTCGCGCGGAAGCCGGCCGAGCACGTGTCGACGCTGAAGTTCATCGAGCGTGCGTTCGGGCTGCCGACGCTCGCGTCGCGGAACCACACGTTCGACCGCTCGACGCCGACGGGAGACAACTACGAGGCGGGCGGCGCGCCGGCACGGCCGCGTGACGGCATGTCGGGCCTCAGCGATCTCTTCGATCTGTTCGACTTCGACGACGACGAGCGCTAACCGTCGGATCCTCGGGCTTCGCCGCCGAGCAGCCGTTCGGCCTGCCGGACGATCGGCAGATCGACCATCTTGCCGTCCAGCGCGACCGCGCCGAGGCCATCGCGTTGCGCCACGCGGTACGCCTCGAGCACGCGCCGTGCCCACTCCAGCTCCTCCTCGCTGGGCGTGAAGACTCGGTTGACGGTCTCGACCTGGGCGGGGTGAATGCAGAGCTTGCCGCCGAAGCCGAGACTCCGAGCGAGCGTGGCCTCGCGTTCGAGCCCTTCGGTGTCCCGCGTGTCGAGATAGACGGTGTCGATCGGAGCGGCCAGACCGGCGGCCGCGGAGTCCGTGACGACCTTCGAGCGTGCGTACAGAAACTCGAGCCCTCCGGGGAGCGTCGTCGTGCGGAGCTCGGCGCCGAGGTCGTGCGTTCCGAGGGCGAGTGCCGCGACCCGGTCCGCCGAGCCCGTCTCGTAGGCGAGACGCAGCCCTGCCGCCGTCTCGACGATCGCCAGCACGGGCGGCCCCGCCGCGCCGAGCGCCGCCACCGCCTTGGGCGTCGCCTTCGGCAGCATCAGCAAGTCGACCTGCAGCCGTGCAGCGAGCTCGAGATCGCCGGCGAACCACGGTGTGTCGACCGCGTTCAGCCGCACGACCCGCGCGCAGGGAGCGTCCTCTGCGAACACCGCTTCGAGAATCGCGCGGCCCGCCTCCTTCTCGCCCGGTGCAGTCCCGTCCTCGAGGTCGGCGATCACTGCGTCCGCGCCCGCGGTCAGCGCCTTCCGGAGCTTGCGCTCCTCCGCGGCGGGCGCGAAGAGCAGCGACCTCAGTGTGGAGACGTGCACAGCGGCGACCCGCTCAGGCGTCGAGGGCGTCGACGTAACGCTGGTAGGCGAGCTGCCGCCGCCGCGACTCCGCGAGCTCGCTCTGGAGCCGCACGATCTCGGCCTCGGCCTCCGCGTCATCCTCGGCGCCGGTGTCGGTGTCGATGTCGACGTCCAGGGGGTCGTCCGCGTCCTCGAAGAACACGGGTGCCTCGAGCACCTCGCGCACGAGCGCGACGTGCTCCGGCTCCATCCGGACGAACGCCTCCGCGTCCACTCGCGCGCCTTCGCGCTCGGTGACGACTTCCTCCAGACGCTCGG
>JAWVCV010000121.1:0-6537 GCA_033858115.1 Gaiellaceae bacterium | reverse complement strand
ATCTACGGCGGGCAGGGCACGCCTCCCGACGTGCCGGACATCCCGGACGTGCACCTCGGCTTCCTGAAGGACTGGTACTTCGTCGGACCCGTGTTCGGGCAGCTGAACATGATGATCTGGCTCGCCTTCCTGACGATCGTGGCGACGTGGGTCGTCCTCTTCAAGACGCCGATCGGACTGCGGATCCGGGCCGTCGGCGAGCATCCCCGCGCGGCGGACACGGTCGGGATCTCGGTCTACGGGACCCGCTACGCCGCCGTGACCCTGTCGGGCGTCCTGGCGGCGCTCGGCGGCGCCTACCTCTCGATCGGGTTCGTCAACTCGTTCAACCAGAACATGACGGTCGGCCGCGGCTTCATCGCGCTCGCCGCGGTCATCTTCGGCAACTGGCGCCCCTGGGGCGCCGCGGCGGCCGCGCTCCTGTTCGGGTTCTCGAGTGCGCTCGCGCAGCGCCTGCCGGCGTACTCGGAATCCGCCGCGGTCCTCTTCCAGGCCCTGCCCTACGTCCTCACGTTGATCGCAGTCGCGGGCGTGATCGGCCGCTCGATTCCCCCGGCAGCCGTCGGCCGTCCCTACCGGAAGCAGTAATGAGCGCCAACGGCGCCCCGCCGCGCCCGGGCAGCGCGCGCGCGTCGCTCGTCGTCGGCCTGCTCTCGGTGCTGGTGCTGCCCGCCGCGATCGTCGCTACGCGCTGGTCGGACCGGTACGAGCTGCTGCACGCGGGGCTGGCGATCCCGGTGGCTGCGGGGCTCGGCGCACTTGCGGTCGCGCTCGCACGTCGCGCCCGCGCGCGGCTCGCCCCGACGCTCGGCCACCCGAGCGGCACCCGGACCGCTCGGCTGGGACGGGTGCTCGGCATGATCGGCTTCCTGCTCGCCTTGACCGCCGCCGGGTCGCTCGGCGTCTACGCCGTGCTGTCGCTCGTGGCCGATTAGGCCCTCCCGGACACGGCCGCTACCATGCGACGATGTTCGAGATCGGAAACAGCCTCCGCGAGGCGCGCTTGCGCCGCCACATGGAGTTCGCCGAGGCCGAGCACGGCACGAAGATCCGCGGCAAGTACCTTCGCGCGCTCGAGGACGAGCGCTTCGAGTTGCTTCCCTCGCACACCTATGTGAAGGGCTTCCTCCGCTCCTACGCGGAGTACCTCGGCCTCGACGGCCAGCTCTACGTGGACGAGTACAACTCGCGGTACGTGATCGGCGAGGAGGACGCGCCCCTGCGCGCGACTCGTCGTGTGCCGGCGGCCAGAGCTCGCCGGAAGGAGCGCCGCGAGTCGAACATCGTCCTGCTCGCCCTGACGGCGATCGGGATCGTGACGGCGCTCGTGATCGTCGCCTGGCGCTTCGGCGGCGTCGAGGAGCAGCCCGTGCGCGGCCTGACCGCGCCGCAGGGCCAGGCCGTTGCGCCGGCGCCGCAAGTGGCCGGCACGGCGCGACTCGAGCTGCACGCCACCCGCGGCGACTCGTACATGGTCGTCCGCTCGAAGAGCGCGGTGGTCGGGAGCAAGAACCTCCTCTACGAGGGCACTCTCGAGCGGAAGCAGAAGAAGCGCTTCGACGACAAGGTGCTGTGGCTGCGGCTCGAGACCCCGCAGAACGTCGTCGTGAAGCTGAACGGCAATCGGATCAAGCTGCCCAAGGCGGTCAAGGCGCAGGGCGTGTTCGTGACGGCGAAGAAAGTCTTCGCCGCCGACGCCAGTTGACCCCCGGCGCCCGCCCACGGGCGGTGATCGTCGTCACCGGCAGCGAGCTCGTGCGCGGCGAGCGCACCGACCTGAACGGGCCCTTCCTCGCGCGGTCGCTGCTGGCCCTGGGCCTCGAGCCGGCGCGCATCGAGATCGTCGGCGACGATCCGGCCGAGCTCGAAGCGGCATTGCGCGAGGCAGTCGCCTCCGCCGAGCTCGTCGCCTGCTCGGGCGGGCTCGGGCCTACCCACGACGACCGTACAGTCGAGGTGGTCGCGAAGGTCGCAGGTCTGCCGCTCGTCCTCGACCAGGAGCTCGAGGCTCAGATCGAAAGCTTTTCGCGAGCGGTCGCCGAGCGGATGAAGCGGCCCTACGCGGACTTCGCGCCCGGCGTCCGCAAGCAGGCGACGCTGCCGGAAGGGGCAATCTGCCTCGGGCTCGCGGGGACGGCGCCCGGGCTCGTCGTCCCGGCCTCCGACACGCCGGTGATCGTGCTTCCGGGCCCCCCGGCCGAGCTGCAGCGGCTCTGGCCGCGGGCGCTCGAGACGGACGTGATCCGGCGCGTGCTCGATCGCGGCAGGCCGCCGCTCCGGCGCACGCTCCGCTTCTTCGGGCCGGGCGAGTCGCAGGTGGCGCAGGCTTTCGAGGAGGCCGGCGGCGACGGCGACGGGCTCGAGGTGACGATCTGCGCGCGCAACTTCGAGGTCCACGTCGACCTCGTCGCGGATCCCGATGCCGAGTCGCGCCTACTGGCGCTGGAGTCGGCGCTCGAGGAACGGCTGGGCCGCTTCCTCTACTCGTCGGACGGCCGCACCGTCGAGGAGCTCGTGCTCGACCGGTGCCGCGACCGGGGCTGGTCGCTCGCGACCGCCGAGTCCTGCACAGGCGGCCTCGTCGCGGCGGGGCTGACGTCGATCCCGGGCTCCACGGACGTGATCGTCGGCGGGATCGTCGCCTACGCGAACGAGGTCAAGATCGAGCAGCTCGGCGTCCCGGCGGGGCTGATCGAGGAGCACGGCGCAGTCTCCGCCGAGGTCGCGGAAGCGATGGCCCGCGGCGCGCGGGAGCGGCTCGGCGTCGACGTCGCCGTGTCCGTCACCGGCGTGGCCGGGCCCGGTGGAGGAACCGAGGAGAAGCCGGTGGGGCTCGTCTACTACCACGCCGAGACGCCCGAGGGCGGCCGCGGCGCGAGCTTCAGCTTCCCGGGCGACCGGGACTCGATCCGGCGCCGCGCGGTCGTCGCCTCGCTGCACCTCGCGTTGCGCCTGTTGGAACAGAACCGTCACGCTTCCGTGTGAGGTCGCCGGGTAGCGTGGCAGGCGATGAGCGGCTCCGCCTCTTCCTCGCCTTGGAGCTGCCCGCCGACGTCGTGCGGCCGCTCGTCGAATGGCAGGCGCAGGAGCTTCGAGGCCGCATCGTTCCTCCCGGCAACCTGCACATCACACTTGCATTCCTCGGCTCGCGGCCGGCCTCCGAGCTCCCCGCGATCCTGCGCGTGCTCGAGCAGGCTGCCCGGGACGCGACGCAACCTCTCTTCGAGCTCGTGCGCTGGCGGGAGACGCGGGCTGCAGGGATGCTCGAGCTTCGCGACCTCACGGAGCACGGCGCGGAGCTGGCCGGGCGGCTGCACCGATCGCTGGCGGAGCTCGGGGTGTACGAGCCGGAGGCACGCCCCTGGCTGCCGCACGTCACCGTGCTCCGCTACCGCGAGCAGCCTCGCCTCCGGCCCGCCCTGCCGCAGCTCGAGCCGTTCTCTCCGTCCGGTGCGGCTGCTTTCCTTTCACGTCTGCACCCGTCCGGGGCTCGGTATGAGGTGCTCGAATCGTTTCGGCTAGGAGGATGACCAGATGAACCGCGAAGAAGCTCTCGACGTCGCTCTCGGGCAGATCGAGCGTCAGTTCGGAAAAGGCTCGGTCATGAAGATGAGCGACCAGGCGCAGGTGCAAATCGGCGCGATCTCGACCGGGTCGCTCGTGCTCGATCTCGCCCTCGGCATCGGCGGGCTGCCGCGCGGACGCGTGATCGAGGTCTTCGGCCCGGAGAGCTCGGGCAAGACGACGCTCGTCTACCACGTCATCGCCGAGGCCCAGCGCCGGGGCGGCATCTGCGCCTTCATCGACGCCGAGCACTCGATGGACCCGCAGTACGCGCGCAAGATCGGCGTCAACGTCGACGACCTGCTCGTCTCCCAGCCCGACACGGGCGAGCAGGCGCTCGAGATCACGGAGCTGCTCGTGCGCTCCGGCGCGCTCGACGTCGTCGCCGTCGACTCGGTCGCGGCGCTGACGCCGAAGGCGGAGATCGAAGGCGAGATGGGGGACAGCCACGTCGGGCTCCAGGCCCGGCTGATGAGCCAGGCCTTGCGCAAGCTCGCCGGCACGCTCAACCGCACCGACACGATCTGCCTCTTCACGAACCAGCTGCGCGAGAAGATCGGCGTCATGTTCGGCAGCCCCGAGACGACTCCGGGCGGGCGCGCGCTCAAGTTCTATGCGTCGGTGCGGCTCGACATCCGCCGGATCGAGACGCTGAAGGACGGCGCCGAGGCCTACGGCAACCGCGTCCGCGTCAAGGTGGTCAAGAACAAAGTCGCGCCGCCGTTCAAGCAGGCCGAGTTCGACATCATCTACGGCTCCGGCATCTCCTGGGAGAGCACGGTGCTCGACGTCGGGATCGAACGGAAGATCGTGCAGAAGTCCGGCTCGTACTTCAGCTTCGGCGACGAGCGGCTCGGCCAGGGCCGCCAGAACGCGGCGTCGTTCCTGAAGGAGCACCCCGACGTCGTGCAGCAGATCCTCGCCGCGATCCAGGCGCAGGCCGGGCCGGACCAGGCGGTGTCGGCGCGCTTGCTGCCGAGCGTCGCGGGCGAGCAAGCGGTCACCCCGATCGAGGACGTCGACGACGTCGAGTCGGCAGCGAGCGAGGAGGCCGAGGAAGCAGCCTCCGCCGAGGAAGCAGCCTCCGCCGCGTAAGCCGGTGGCGGCCGAAGCCGATCCCCTCGAAACGGCGCTCCGGGCGCTGCGCCACCGCGACAGGTCGCTCGCGGAGCTCGAAGCTCGGCTGGAGCAGCGCGGCGTCGAGGCGCCCGAGCGGCGCAAGGCGCTCGAGACGCTCGAGCGGATCGGCTACGTGGACGACGAGCGTCTGGCTCGGAGCCGGGCGGACGAGCTCGCCTGCCGGAGCGCCGGCGATGAGCTGATCCGGCACGACCTCGAGGGCCGCGGAATCGATTCGACCTTGATCGAGACGGCGCTGGCAGCGCTCGAACCGGAGCGCGAGCGGGCCAGCGCCGTGGTCGCGAAGCGCGGCCGCAGCAGCAAGACGGCGCGGTACCTGGCCTCGCGCGGTTTCGGCGCAGAGGTCGTCGAGGGTGTCGTTGCGCCGGAGGAGTGAGAAGCGCTAGGATCGAAGCTGCTTCCATTCGACGTTTTACCTGCAAGCGCGTGCTTTTCCGAAAACTCGCTGAATTCCGTGATTCCATCGACTCAGACCACATGTCCACCCGGCGTCCAGGAGGAACCGCCGGAGCTTTCCTGAGCTGACGCGCCGAGACCGGAGCGCGGCCGAGCAGGCCGAGCGCCGGATGAGAGCATCCGCGGAGGTCGGGCACGCCGGCGCCGCGGTCAATCGACCTTCTCCCCCTGGAGGCAGGACGGCATGCTCACTTCGCTTGCGGCGCTCGTCGGACTCGCCCTCGGTGCAGGCCTCGCCGCGGGACTGCTCCTGTTGCGGAGCGGCTCGCGCGTCCACGTCGCCGAGCGCGAAGCCGAGACGATCCGCCGCGAGGCGCAGATCGAGGCGCGCGAGCTCGCCGTCACGCTGCGGGCCGAGATCGAGGACGAGGTGCAGGGGCGCCGCAGCGAGGCGGCGAAGATCGACGAGCGCATCCGGCAGGCGCAACACGAGCTCGAGCAGCAGACGACGGACATCGTGCGGCGCGAGCAGGGGCTCGCCGACCGGGAGACGCACGTCAAGCAGCTGCAGGAGGACTTGAAGGCGGCGAAGGACGAGGCGCTCACCCAGCTCGAGCGGATCGCCGGACTGACCGTCGCCGAGGCCAAGCACCACCTGCTCGAGCGCTCGGAGGACCTGATCCGCCACGAGCTGGCCCGAAGCGTCCGACAGCAGGAGGAGGAGGCCCGGACCGAGTCGAGACGGCGGGCGAGGGCTCTGATCGCCGATGCGCTCCAACGCGTCGCCGCCAGCCATACCGCCGAGACAACCGTGACAGTCGTCGAACTGCCTTCCGACGACATGAAGGGGCGGATCATCGGGCGCGAGGGGCGCAACATCCGCGCCCTCGAGCACCTCACCGGTGTCGACTTCATCATCGACGACACGCCTCAGGCGGTCGTCCTCTCGTCGTTCGACGGCCTCCGCCGTGAGGTGGCGCGCACGACACTCGAGAAGCTGATCGAGGACGGCCGGATCCATCCGGCCCGGATCGAGGAGATGTACTACCTCTCCAAGGCCGAGCTCGAGGACCACGTCCGCCAGGCCGGCGAACAGGCGGTCTTCGAGGCGAAGTGCGGCGAGTTCCACGAGGAGCTCGTGAAGATCCTCGGCAAGCTCCGCTACCGGACGAGCTACGGCCAGCACGTGCTCAAGCACACGCTCGAGGTCGTCCACCTGACGGGGATCATGGCCAGCGAGCTCGGCGCCAGCGTCAAGACGGCCAAGCGGGCCGCGCTCCTGCACGACCTCGGCAAGGCGATGACCCACGAGGTCGAGGGCTCGCATGCGGAGATCTCGGCCCAGCTGGCGAAGCGATACGGCGAGAGCCAGGGCGTGATCCACGCAATCGAGGCGCACCACTACGAGGTGCAGCCGCAGACTGTCGAGGCGGTGCT
>JAWVCV010000120.1:0-9269 GCA_033858115.1 Gaiellaceae bacterium | reverse complement strand
TGTCGCGCTCGCTCGCCTCGATCCCCTCGAGCTCGTAGAACGAGAGGATCTCCGTGAGGATCGCCGCGCCGGCGAGGATCACCGGCGCCCGTCCCGGTTCGACGATTTGCGCGCGCTCCTCCACGGTCAGCGAGGCCAGACGGGCCGCCTGCTCGTCCGCCGCCGCTCGCGAGATCACGTGGCCGTGGATCCGCTCAGGATCGTATTCGGCCAGGCCCAGGTCGAGTGCCGCGATCGTCGTCACTGTTCCCGCCACCCCGACCGCGTTCGTCACGCGGGCTTCCGGGAGCAGCGCGCGCACGTGCGCCCGAATCGCCTCCACGTCCTCCCCGAACCGCTCCGTCAGGCGGACGCAGCCGACGTCGAGGCTGGTGCGGACGTCGGCGCCGGCGACCTGGATCTCGGTCGAGCCGCCGCCGATGTCGACCACGAGCGTCCCGGGCTCGACGGCGCCGATCCCGCGGAGGGTCAGCTCCGCCTCCTCGTCGCCGGTGAGGAGCCGGGTGGTGAAGCCGTAGCTCCACTCGATCTCGCCCAGGAACGCCTCGCCGTTCTCGGCGTCGCGGACGGCGCTCGTGGCGATGCAGAGCGTCCTTTCGGCGCCGAGGGCCTCGAGCTCGCGGCGGAAGTCCGAGAGCACGTTGCGCACGCGCGCGATCGCGACGGGAAGGAGGCGGCGCCGCTCGTCGACGCCTTCCCCGAGGCGAGTGATCACGAGCCTGCGGACGACTTCTTCGAGGTCGCCGTTCGTGTCGGCGACGAGCAGACGCGTCGAGTTCGTCCCCAGGTCGACCGCGGCGACTCTCACTTGCGCGGCGCGACCGCGGTGAGGCGGTCGAGCGACGCCCGCACGTCGGCGAGCGCGGAGGTGAGCACGTTCAGCTGCGCCCGGGAGTCACGCAGGCGCGCGAGCGACGCCTCGACGCGCGTCCCGCCCTCGGCTGCGAGCGCCAGGTGGCGCTCGATCTCGGCGCTCGCCTGCTCGATCCGGGCGAGCTCGGCTCCGGAGACGCGTCCGAGCTGCTTGAACGCCCGGAAGGCGTCGAGGCCCTTCAACGTCGAGTAGGTAGCGGAGGAAACCGTGAGTACGGCCGCAAACGCGAGCGAGAGCCAGAAAAGAGGCATTGCGGCGATGCTAGCAACGGTGTTCAATAGACCGATGTCGCGCGTCAGGCACATCCTGGCGAGACGTGACGGAGTCGCCCAGCTCGCCGTCGTGCTCGGAGCCTTCGCCGCCTACGAGGCCGCGCGCCTCGCGATGGAGCCGAACTGGAGCCAGTCGTTCACGAACGCCCGCCGGATCCTCTCGCTCGAGGAGGTGCTCGGGGTCGCGTGGGAGCAGTCGCTGCAGCGGGCGTTCCTCGCGCTTCCGGACGTGGTGACCGCGCTGAACATCTTCTACTTCGTCGGCCACTTCGTCATCACCGGCGTCTTCTTCCTCTGGCTCTACCACCGCTCGCGCGACGGCTTTCGCAGCTTCCGCGACGGCTTCCTCGCGGCGACCGCGATCGCGGTCCTGATCCATTGGCTCTACCCGACCGCGCCGCCGCGTCTCGCCGAGGACGGGATCTCGGACACGCTCCTCCTGCTCTCGGGAATCGACATCGGCTCTCCGACCTCGTCTGCGCTCTCGAACCCGGTCGCGGCGGTGCCGTCGCTGCACGCCGCCTACGCGGCGGGAGTCGGAATCGGCGTGCTCCGGTATGCCCGCTCGCCATTGGTCCGAGCGGCAGGGGCGGTGTATCCGCCGCTCGTCGTGCTCACGATCCTCGTCACGGGCAATCACTTCGTGTTCGACGCGGTCGCCGGCATCGCGGTGCTCGCGCTCGGCTTCGCAATCGTGCACCGGCTACGGCGGAGCGACCGCGACGGTGAGCACCACGCGTGCCCCGCGTGAGCTGCGGCTCCGGGAGACCTTCGCTACAATGAACGCCGCGTCGCGGGGTGGAGCAGTCAGGTAGCTCGCCGGGCTCATAACCCGGAGGTCGCAGGTTCAAATCCTGCCCCCGCTACTGGAAAAGCCCCGGCAACGGGGCTTTTTCGTTGAAACGGCGCCTCGCTGGAACGCTGCGCTCGCAGTCGCGCTCGTGCTCACGCCGTTCCTCCTTGTCGCCCGCTAGACGCCCGTAGCGGCGTGTCCCGCTCGATGGTCTGCCAATGCCTTGCAGATCTATGTACCTTGTGCTTCTATGTGTAGATCCCTCGAGCTCTGGAGGAGCGGATGCACATCGACAAGGACCTGGTGGCCGCTTCGGCGACGCCGCTCGTGCTCGCGCTTCTCTCGGAGGGCGAGAGCTACGGCTACGCGATTCTGAAGCGGGTGCGCGCGCTCTCCGGGGGCGAGCTCGAGTGGACCGACGGGATGCTCTATCCGCTGCTCCATCGCCTCCGTCGGCTCGGGTACGTGACGACGGAGTGGCGAACGCCGCCGGAAGGTCGGCGCCGCCAGTACTACACGCTCACCGACGACGGGCGAGCAGCGCTCGCAGACCAGCAACGGCAGTGGCTGGCGGTCACACGGGCGCTGAATGACGTGTGGCCAGGCTCAGGTGGCCTGCGGACGGCTCTCGGCCAGGCTTGACGCGTGGAAGGCGTGGAATCACAGATCGCAGAGTGGCGGGCCTATGTCGCACGCGCCCCGGGCATCGACGGCCACGACCTCGATGAGCTGGAAGATCATCTTCGCCACCAGATCGCCGAGCTGAACGCGGCCGGCCTCACCGCCGATGAGGGGTTCCTGATCGCGGTGAAACGGCTGGGGGACGTCGACGGCCTGTCCCGGGAGTTCGCGCGCGAGCACAGCGGCCGACTCTGGAAACAGCTTCTCGTGGGAGGCGACGACGAGCCGGCCCGCCGGCCCACCGGTTGGCTCGAGGCCCTCACCTTCGCCGTGGGCGCGGCCGTCGCGATCCAGGTCGCACGCCTCGCCGCCGACTTCCCCGACGAGGAACCGAACTGGCTGTTTCGGAACGCAGGTCTGCTCGTGCTGCCTTTCCTCGCCGCGTACTTCGCCCGCCGACGGCAGCTCGACACCCGGGCTTGGCTGCTGACGGCGGTGCCCTTCGTGCTCGCCGCGCTCGTGATCAACCTCTACCCGTGGGATGCGGACCCGGCCACGGGGGCCCTGGTCGCGCTCCATCTGCCCGTCGTCTTGTGGTTCGCCGTCGCCTACCCGTACATGGGCGGCACCAGCCGGTCGCACGAGCGCCGCATGGACTTCGTCCGCTTCACGGGCGAATGGTTCATCTACTACGTGCTGATCGCGCTCGGGGGTGGCGTACTCATGAGCTTGACCGCTGCGATCCTCGAACCCACCGGGGTCGATGTCGAGCGGATCGCCGAGTGGGTGCTGCCCTCCGGAGCGGCGGGTGGCGTGATCGTGGCCGCGTGGCTCGTCGAGTCGAAGCAGCGGGTGGTGGAGAACATGGCGCCCGTGCTGACGATGCTCTTCACGCCGCTGTTCGCGCTGATGCTGGCCGGCGCCGCCCTGGTCTACGCCGTGACCGGGCTCGACGGCGCCTTCGACCGCGACCTCGTCAGCGTCTTCGACGCCCTGCTGTTGGTCGTCCTCGGGCTCGTCCTGTACGGGATGTCCGCGCGGGATCCGTCGACGTCGCCGGACTGGATGGACGGCATCCAGCTGGTGGCCGTCGTCAGCGCCCTCGTGCTCGACGTGATGGTGCTCGGCGCGATGATCGCCCGGATCGGCGACCTCGGGTTCAGCCCGAACCGAACCGCGGCGCTCGGCCTCAATCTCGTCCTGCTCGCGAACCTGGCGGGCGCCGCCTGGCTCTCCGCCCGTTTCCTCATGCGCCGCAGCGGGCTCCACCGGCTCGAACGCTGGCAGACCACCTACCTGCCCCTCTTCGCCCTCTGGGCGGCCACGGTCGTGGTCATCCTCCCTCCACTTTTCGGCTTCCGCTGACGGTCTAGGGGCGCGTAAGAAACAGGCGTTGCTCCAGTGCGAGCTCCGGCGCCCACTCGATCCGCGTCGCGCCTCCGAAGCGCAGGTAGGCGCGGAGCGCGTCGCGCATCGCGTCGACGAAGCCCTCGGTGCGCGGTGCGAAACCGCTCTCCCACCAGAGGCCGAGCACCTGCACGCGGCCACCGGCGCGGTCGATGCGCGGCTCGATCCGGCCGACGAGGCGGTCGCCGAAGAGGATGGGCAGCACGTACCAACCCCAGCGCCGCTTGGCCGGCGGGACGAAGAGCTCCCAGACGTACTCGAACCCGAACAGGGATCTCAGCAGGCCCCGGTCCCACACCAGCGGATCGAACGGCGGCAGGAATGCGACGGAGGGCGGCGGGTCCGGCGGGCGCTCGAGCAGGCCGACTTCCGCCTTGAGCACGAACCGCTTGCCGCGCACGTTCTCGACCTCCACCGGAACGAGCTCGCCGGTGGCGACGAGCTCCTCGCGCAGAGCGGTTCTGCCTGGATGTCCCGGCCACCGCGGGTCGGGCTTGGCGGGGCCGATGCCGTTGAAGATGTCACCACCGCCACCCACACCGAGCAGGCCATGGGCGCGGTAGCGGGACAGGAGCTTGTGGCGTAGTTGCTCGCTCAGGGGGATCTCGCGCGCGAGCAGGTTGTCCGGCAGCAGCCGCTCGACGACGTCGTAGTAGCGCCGGTTGCCGTCGCGTCGCGCGAGGCCGAGCACGCCCGTGACGGCGTACGCCTCGAGCACGGCGCGGACGGTGTTCGTCGGGACGCCGAACCAGTCGGTCGTCGCCCCGCGCTCGCTCTCGAAGTCGAGCGATGACAACGGCCCCTCCGTCCTGATGCGCTCGAGCACGCGCCAGGCCACGTCGGCGTTCTCGGCGACGATGCGGGACGCATTCTTGTTCACCCTCACCCGGAACCACGGAAGCTCACCGATCGGGACGAGGGAGAGACCCTTGTTGTACGCCTCGAAGATCTCGCGGCGCTCGTAGAGCAGGTCGCACCAGGCCGGGTCGTATTCGGCCACGCGCGCGTGCAGTACGAGGTCATGGCTTCGCCCGGCAACCGCGAGCGGATCGAACTGGATCGAGCCCAATCTGCGGAAAACATCGAGCACGGCGTCTGGGCCTCCCGCGAGCGAACGGGCCGGCGCCAGCGCGTGGCGCGCCACGAGGAAGCGACGTGCGGCCTCGGCAGTGACCCTCACGGCAGAGGACGGTATCGGTGCCTCGGGAAAGCGCATCGTTTAGCCTGCTGCCGTGCGCGAGTTGCGCCCGGGTCTGTGGCACTGGACGGCACCGCACCCGCAGTGGCGGCTCACCGAGCCGTGGAGCGAGGACGTCTCGTCCTACGCGATCGACGACGGGCAGCGGCTGCTGCTCTTCGATCCTCTGGCCGTGCCGAGCGAGCTCCGGGACCTCGCTGCCGGTCGCGAGACGGCGATCGTGCTGACGGCGCCGTGGCATGAGCGCGATGCGCAAAGCCTGGTCGAGCGGCTGGGCGTACCGGTCTACACGCCGCTGCCCGACAGCGCCCAGTACCTGATGGACACGTACGGCCTCACTGCCGAGCAGGCCGGCGACGGCAGCCCTGACGTCGTCTGGCTGCTCCGCGAAAAGAAGGGCGAGGCCCGGCCGTACGCGTCCGGCGACCGGCTGCCGTTCGGCGCCGAGGTGTTCCCCGGGCACAAGACGAACGACACCGTGCTCTGGCTCGAGAGCCGGCGGGCGGTGATCTCCGGCGACACGCTCGTCGACTTCGGCCGCGGCCTCGAGATCAACGAGCGCTGGCTCCGCCCTGGCGTGACGCGCGAGGAGATCGCCGAGGGGCTGCGCCCGCTGCTCGCACTCCCGGTCGAGCACGTGCTCGCGACGCACGGCGGGCCGACCGACCGGGCCGCCCTCGAGCGCGCGCTGTCCTCCTCCTAGACGCTCGAGGCAGACGGTGTGAACCCGGATCGGCCTTCCGGGAATGAACGTGTGATGGCGGACCTGCGCACGGATGCGGCGGTGATCGCGGAGACGCAATCGGCGCCCGCTGACTTCGCGGTCATCTTCGACCGCCACTTCGACGCAATCCACCGTTATCTCGACCGGCGGGCCGGCCGCGACGTCGCGGATGAGCTCTCAGGCGAGGTCTTCCGGATCGCCTTCGAGCAACGGCCCCGCTTCAAGCCGATTCACGAGAGCGCTCTGCCGTGGCTCTACGGGCTCGCGACAAACCTGCTGCTCAAGCACTGGCGTCTGGGCGCGCGGGAGCTCAGTGCGCTCGAACGGGTCGGCTGCGGACTCGAGCGGCACGACACGGAGACCGCCGCGACCGACGCCCGGATCGATGCGGAACCGCTCGGGAGGAGGCTCGCCGCTGCGCTAGCCCACCTCCCTGCGGGCGATCGCGACGTCGTCGTCCTGATCGCCTGGGAAGAGCTGAGCTACGAGGAGGTGGCGGCCGCACTTGCGATCCCCGAGGGAACCGTCCGCTCGCGCCTCAACCGCGCCCGCCGCACCTTGCGTGCAGCTCTCGCGGATCAGCCGTCGACGACGGCGTTTGGACTTGCCACCGGAAAGGACGCGTGATGACGAACGAGATGCAGTTCCTGCGGGATGCGAGGCCGGTCGCAGACGGTCCCTCGCCGGCGCTCCGTGCGGAACGGCGACGCGAGCTGCTCGCTGCGATCGCGCCTGCCGCTCGGACGGGATGGCTTCGCCGTCGACGCCTCGTCGGCGTCCTCGCTGCAGCAACGATCCTCTTCGCCGCCGTGTTCGTGGCGTCGTCGAGCCGCTCCGGCGGGGGCGAGGCGTGGGCCGCTTCCGTGGTGAGGGTGGCCGCGGCCTCGCCGCGCCTGCTCGTCGACGGCGCCGGTTGGAAGGTGATGCGGGCAGACGAGTTCAGCGCCGAGATCGGCGAGATGACGTTCGGCGATGGTCGGCGTGAGCTGGATCTCCACTGGCAACCGGTGCGAGAGCAAGGCGGAACCGTCAAAGATCGTGCAACGTCAGCGGACCTGGACACGACGGCGACCGTTCTCGGCGCCGAGGCGCGAGTCTTCCGCTACGCGGGCACCGACGACTACACCGCGCTCTGGGTCAGCGGCCGCCACGGCATCGAGCTCCGGGGCAGGGCGCCTGACCTGAATGCCTTCAAGGCGCTGCTCGGCTCCCTCCGCCAGGTCGACGTCGACACCTGGCTGACCGCGATGCCGGCCAGCGTCGTCAGGCCGTCGAGCCGCGCGGCGGTCGTTCGCCGGATGCTGACGGACATCCCACTGCCGCCGGGCTTCGACAGCGCCGGGCTCGAGCAGGGCGACGCTGTCAGCGACCGCTACCAGCTGGGAGCCAAAGTCGTCGGCGCCGTCACCTGTGCCTGGATGGAGCGGTGGGTGGCGGCGAAGCACGAAGGCGACGCGACAGCCGCCGCAGCGGCAGTCGATGCGCTCTCGACCTCCCGCAACTGGGTCGTGCTGCACGAGATGGACGACGAAGGCGCCTATCCCGAAGTGCTCTGGGAGCACGTGGACGCGATCGCGGGGGACGGCACGATCATGGGCGGCAAGCCGCTCAAGGTGGAAGAGGAGTTCCGGGACGCCTTCGGCTGCCCGCACTAGGGCAGCCGGACGAGGGCCCGCCTGACAGTCAGGCGGGCCCTCGTTGCGCTAAGCGGCCGGTACCGGAGCCGGTGGCACTGCCGTTGCGACGCCCGTCGTGGGCGGCTCAGTGCTTCCCGAGTCGAGCCGAAACGGCGGGTAGGCGTCGGTCATCAGGCCCGCGTAGGCGGCGACTCGGAAGACCCAGCGGTTCAGGCCGAGGACGAAGTCGTAGAGCGATCGCGGGTAGCGGCTCGTGAAGAGCAGGGAGAGTCCGGCAAAGAGCACGAGCAACCCGATCAGGCCACCGCCGGCGGCGTAGAGGAAGCCGTCGCCGTCATCTGACCAGGCAGACCAGGCGCCGCCGGTGAAGATCGCGACGATCAGGTACTGCGGCAGCGCGAGCAGCCACCACTTGACGAGGACGAGGCCGCGCGAGAGCTGCTCTGGGTAGTCCACCTCGAGCCTCGCCGGGTACGCGGGGTCGTCGGCAAGGGAGAAGGGCGGGTACTTGTCCGTGCCGAGGGCGCTGTAGGAGTAGAAGCCGACGCGCCACGACCAGCGGAGCACGCCGACGTTGAAGTCGAAGATCCCGCGCGGGTAACGGCCGGTGAAGAGGATCGCAAATCCCGCGACGACGGTCGAGAGCACGAAGCCGATCCAGAGGAAGAAGAGAACGATGAAGTGCGGGATGGCGAGCAGCCACTTGAAGAGCCACTGCCAGCGGCCCACATCGGGGTCGAGCTCGCCGGTCAGGCGAATTGGAAAGGCGGCTTGCGGGGAGGTCATGTTCTGGTGCTCCTTCGATTCGGATGAGTGGTGGTGCTACGCAGTTGCCACCGCAGAGCGAAGCGGCGTCTGCTGCGATTCGTCTAGATCAGACTCGCAGCGCGAGACGCTCGGCGCAGTGCGGCTAGCACCCGTATCTCGGAGCGCGTTACGCGGGCTTCAGGACCTGCCGCCGAAGTCGACGTCCTTCGCCTCGACCGTCCCCGCCGTCCGCCCCGGGGCTTCTTGGTAGGTCCAGTACAGGTTCGTGTGCGCGATGACCTGCGCCGGCGGCGGCGCACCCCATGCCGTCTGGTCCTCGGTCGTGTGGGCGTCGCTGACCAGGATCGCGTCGTACCCCCTGGCGAGCGCGCCATGGAGCGTCGAGCGGATGCACGCATCGGTCTGCGCGCCGACGACGACGAGTCGCCCGACTCCGAGGCCCGAGAGCACCGTCTCGAGATCGGTGTCCTCGAAGGAGTCTCCGTACTTCTTTTCGATCAGCGGCTCGGCGTCGTCCGGAGCAAGCTCGGGGACGATCCGCCAGTCGTCGCTCCCCATCGCCAGCTGCTCGTCGGAGTGCTGGACCCAGACGACGGGGACCTGCTCTTGCCGCGCCTTCTCGACAAGGCTGCCCACGTTGGCGACGACCGCGTCACGCTGGTGAGCCCCTTCGACGACGCCGTTCTGCACGTCGACGACGAGGAGGGCGGCGTTCGGCCGGTTCTCGAGTGTGCTCATGGTCTCCCCTCGTGCACATCGGGTTTCTGTGTCGACTCACGATAGACCGCCTAGCGCGTACGCTTGGAATCGCATTGCCGGAGTGCGTCCACCCGACTCGAGGCACCCGCTGACGAGGTTCGTCGTCGACGCCGGCGCCGTCATCCACCTGGCGAGCGCCGGGATCGAAGTGGCGGACGCGCACGAGCTCCTGGCCCCGACGCTCCTTCGTTCCCAGACTCTGTCGGCTCTGCACGA
>JAWVCV010000119.1:0-8143 GCA_033858115.1 Gaiellaceae bacterium | reverse complement strand
CCCGAGCACTTCAACCTCGAGGAGATGTTCCTCGAGCTCACGACCTCTGAAGGAGCATCCCGATGAAGAATCTGATTCGAGCAGAGCTGCTGAAGCTGCGCACGACCCGCGTCTTCTGGGGCTACATCGCGGCCGCCCTCGCGTTCGTGCCCGTCAGCATCGCGCTGGCGATGACGACTGGAAGCGACGCCACCCCACTCACGAGCAGCGAGGGCCTGCGCGGGGTCATGTCCGCGGCGTCGGCCGGCGGAATCCTCGTCCTGCTGATCGGCATCTCGATGATGGCCGGGGAGTTCCGGCACAACACGGCGACGACGACCTTCTTGATCAGCCCGGCTCGCGGGCGCGTCGTTGCCGCGAAGCTCGTCGCCGGAGGGCTCGTCGGCGTCGGCGTGGCGATCCTCGCCTCGCTCCTCACCCTCGTCACTGCCCTGCCGTGGCTCGCGGCAAGGGACATCGACGTCAGCCTCTTCAGCGCCGATGTCGTAACTCCGCTGCTCGGCGCGCTCATCAGCACGGCGCTCGCCGCCATGGTCGGAATCGGCCTCGGCGCGCTGATGCCGAACCAGACCCTGGCGATCACCGTCGTGATCGTCTGGACGTCCGTCGTTGAGGCTCTCCTCGTCGGCTTCGTCCCCGAGATCGGCCGCTGGTTTCCCACCGGCGCTGCCAGCGCTCTGGGCGGAACGCCGACGGCCGAGGGCGGACTGCTCCCCTTCTGGGCCGCTGCGCTTGTCCTCACGGGCTACGGGCTGGCCTTCGCTGCGAGCGGAACGCGGCTCGTCATGCGGCGGCCGATCACATGAGCAGCGTCAGTGGCGCGAAGTTACGTCCACCCCGGCAGCCACGAAACGACCACTGAGACGCCGGCGTTGAGCAGGGCGAGCGGGAAGATGACGAGCAGGAAGGCGCTGACGAGGGCGACGGATGGCAGCAGCTGACGCGCTCGCCCGGCTGCGGCGGCTTCGGCGTCGGTCGGGAAGCCGGGCGGTTCCGGCGGCATCGAGGCCGTGCCCGGGGCCGCAGCGGGTGCATGCTGCGGCCCGCCGGGCTGCGTGAGCCTGATCCCGTCGATTCTGCGTCTCAACGCCGCGAGGGCGGCCACAGCGATGAGGATCCAGGGCACGAGCGACCAGCCGATCCGCGCGGCAGCGGGCCAGTCGAGCACGATGCCGAGTCCGATCAGCAGCGCGGGCAGGACGAGCGCCGGCAAGATGACCCAGCGCGGGGTCCTCGTCGCCACCTGCGCGAGCATCGCTGCCGCGCCGGCGATGCGGGCGACGAGCTTCGCAATCGCACCGGTGTCTTGCCGGCCTCGGATCCCGCCGAGCACTGCTCCCGTGACCGCGATTGCACGCCGCACGAGCGGGACGATCTCCTGCGGCGGCAGGTCGCGGTCTATGTCCTCCGTGCGCAAACGCTCGATCGCCGCGTCGGCCTCGGGGTCGGTCGTCAAGCCGAGCTCCTCGCGCACGATCGCGCGGTGCGCTTGCCGCACGAGTGACGTGCGGAGCTCGTGGGTCGCCTCGTCGGGGCGGAGCAGCGTCATGACGATCCGCTCGGCTGCGTCGAGCCTCCCCCACAGGAGATCGTTTCTGCGCCACGCCTCGTGCAGGAAACCGCCGAAGTGCCCGACCTCGATCCCGCCGAGCTTGCGCTTGTGCGTCGCGACCTCGTCGCGGATCTCCGTCGCGTCCTCCGGGCTGATCCTGATCACCTCGACCCGGTTCGCCTCGCCTGTCTGGGCGTAGGAGATCGGCAGCGTCACGGCGTCGAAGGCCTCGAAGCGCTTGTACGCCTCGACCAGCGGCGCCAGCGCCGGCGTGGCCGCGGCGGCCGCCTCGATCTCGCGGCGGACGGGCGAGCTCGTCAGCACGTCGTGGAGCCCGGCGGCAACAGCTTCCGCAAGGCCCGTGACCGTCCCGAGGAGCTGCGGCTTCGCGACGAGGATCGTGCGCGCGTTGGCGATCGACTCCGTCTCGTTTCGAGCGGTCGCAAGCACGGACAGGAGCTCCTGCCGGCTGAGCAAGTGGCCGACAGCGGCGGCGAGGGACTCGTCGCGGCCGCGCAGCTCCCGGCCGGCGCGGCGGAGCCGCACGAGCTGCCCGTTGAGGCTCCGCCGGAGCGCGCGCAGAGCGTCATGGATCCCCGAGCCGCCCGGCTCCGGTCGGCGCAGCAGCTCGTCGATTCGGTGCTGGACGAAGATGACTCGGCGCAGGCGGAAGCTCAGATCCAGGTCGAGCAGGAACTGGTTCTTCTCTGCGTCTGACGCATGGGTCAGCTCGAACCACGCCTCCAGGAAGCAGCGGATCGCCGAGCGCTCGTCCGTGTTCGGGTCGAAGCCGAGCTTCAAGGCCGCAACTTCGGCGAGGTCGTCGAGCACGGTCGCCAGCTTCAGCCGGGAGTAGGCGAGGTACTGGGAGCCCCGCTTCTGCGCCAGCTTTTTCGGCGTCTGCTCGAGCCAGTCTTCTCGGTCCAGGCTCTCCCAGGCTTTCGTCAGTGCAGGAGCCTGCTCCAGCTGCTGGAGCAGGCTCTGGGTGCGGGCGATGACGCGGTTGCGCTCGAGCAGCCGGTCGAGGTCGTCGCGAATCTGCTCCTTGCGCGGCAGCGTGTACGCGAGCAGCGAGCTCGAGATTGCGTCCGGCTTCTGCAGGGACAGGTTGCGCGTCACTCGCGGCAGCGGCTCGCCGTCTTCGCGTCGAAGCGCGTGCAACGCCCCCGGATCCGGTTCGACGTAGATCAGCTTGCGGTCGACCGGGAGGTCGGACTGCCGCCGCTGCAAGCCGTCCGTCGACCAGGTGAAGGGCTTGTTGTCCAGGTAGCCGCCGTCGACGAAGGGGCGGCGCCCGATCGCTGCCGGCGACTCCCCCGCTTCCCCGTAGTCGCGGAAGAGGTGCCGCGAGGTTTGCTCCGTCACCGGTCGGCCGAGCGCGCAGCCGACGTCGTCGAGCGTCATCGGCTCGAAGGCAAAGGGAAAGGACGAGGTTGCGCGCGCCGCAAACGCCAGCGCCGCGTCGTAGTCCCGGGTGAGTTGATTGCGCCGAGCGCCGCCGCCGGCGTACTGGCTCAGGTACGAGAAGCGGAACACCTGGCGGTGGCGGGCCTCGAAGACGACGCTGTCGTAGAGGTCGATCGGCAGCACGAGGCCGTGCACGTCGGTGGCCGTGATCCAGAGGTCGAGCTCGTCGACGAGCGGCGAGTCGCCCTCCGGCCCGCCCGTGTGCATGCCTTCGAGCGCCTTGAAGATCTGCCAGTACATGCGGCCGGTGTTCAAGAGCGACTGCGGCGGCTGCTCCCGCTTGACGCTTTGCGGAAGGCCGGCGTACGAGCTCTCGTCCTGGAGCAGCTTCGCCAGGTCGCCCTCATCCACCCAGAGCCGCTTCAGGCCCTCGATCGAGAGTCCATTCGCGAGCGCCTTCGCGAGGAAGATCCCGTTGATCCCGCCCGCGGAGCTACCGGAGAGGATGTCGACGACGAAGCGCGTCAGCACCGGGTCCTCGCCGGCGGGCTCTAGCTGCCGCGGCTCCTCGGGAGGCAGCTCGCGCGCCTCGAGGAGCTGCCCGAGCTTTCGGTAGACGGCCTCGGTCCCTTCCACCTCTGCGAGCAGCAGCGTGTCCGGAAACGTCGCCGCACTCGCTGCTTCTCGGGGCGCGGTCGACTGCACGAGATGCAGCAGCTCCTGGACGACGCCGTTGATGTAGATCGCCAGCGAGACGCCGCCGTACATCACGACCGCGAATCGGATCTCCTGCGTCGGCTCAAAGCGCGGTGTCATCGACTCACCGCTCCTCTCTCTTGCGCCGCAGAGACTACTCACATAGTGAGGACGATTTTCCCCTGGGCGTGTCCTTCTTCCAGGTACCGCAAAGCGTCGGCGGCCTCCCGGAGCTCGTAACGCCTGTCGACGACCGGGATCACCTTTCCGCTCTCGAGCAGCTCTCGCAAGACCTCCAGGTCCGCCTTGTTGAACTTCGCGATGAAGAAGACGACCTTGCGGCTGCTGGGCAATCCCGCCAGAAGGAGCTTGGCGATCCGACCCAGCGGCCCAAGCAGACGGCTGCCCTTCGGTGCTCCGACGACGACGAAGGTCGCCTTCGGGTTGAGCACGCGCCTGCACGCCGACCAGGACCGGCTCCCGGCGACGTCGAACAGCAGGTCGTAACGCCGGTCACTTCGGGTGAAGTCCTCGCGGGTGTAGTCGACGACGTGATCGGCGCCGAGCGATCGCGCGAGGTCGACATTCCTCGTGCTGCAGACGGCGGTCACTTCCGCTCCGAGCGCCTTCGCGATCTGCACGGCGAACGTGCCCACGCCTCCCGATGCCCCGTTGATCAGGACCTTCTGGCCCGGCTGGATCTGCCCCTTGTCGCGTAGGCCCTGCAGTGCCGTGAGCCCGGCGACACCCACCGCGCCGGCCTGCTCGAACGTCAGGTTCGCCGGCTTGAGGACGACGGCGTCGCGTGCGCAGACGTACTCCGCGAAGGCGCCGCTCCTGCCGCCGTAGACCTCGTCGCCCGGCCGGAGCCCCGTGACGTCCTTGCCGACCGCTTCCACCGTGCCGGCGAAGTCGACTCCCATCTGGTTGGTCTTGGGCTTGCGCAGCCCGGACAGCACGCGTGCCACGTACGGCCTCCCCGCCACGCCGTACCAGTCAGCCGGGTTCACCGATGACGCGCGCACCCGCACCAGCACGCCGTCGTCCATCAGCTCTGGCCGCGCGACCTCTCGAAGCTCGACGACATCAGGCGATCCGTAGCTGTCGTGGACGGCCGCCTTCATCACGCTCGGCCGCCGTTGAGGGTCAGGACGACGTTGCCGGTCTTCTGCTCCGTCTCGACGTACCGGGTCGCCTCGACCACGTCCTCCAGCGGGTACGAGCGGTCGATGACCGCCCGATAGCGCCCCGACTCGATCAGCTCCTTGAGGAGAAGGACGTCCTCGTTCCTGTACCTGCCGATGCCGATCTTCGCCCGCTTGTCACCGACCCAACGGGTCAGCAGCGAGACGATCGGCGCGTGCCACATGAACCCGAGGTCGGTCGTGATGAACATTCCGCCCGGCTTCAACGAGCGCCGGCACCGCCTGAATGAGTGCTTGCCGACCGAGTCGAAGACGACGTCGTAGCGCTTGCCGTTCTTCGTGTAGTCCTCCTGCTGGTAATCGACGACCTCGTCGGCTCCGAGCGATCGCACGAGCTCGACGTTCTTCGTGTTACACACCGCGGTGACGTCGGCGCCGAGGTACTTCGCCAGCTGCACCGCGGCGGTGCCGATCGATCCGGACGCCCCGTAGACGACGATGCTGCGCCCCGGTCGCAGGTCGGCCGACAGCAGGCACGACCGTGCAAGGAGGGCTCCATCACAGACTGCGGCAGCCTCTTCGAAGCTCATGCCGGCCGGCTTGTGCGCCAGCACGCCGCGCTCGCGGACGCAGACGTACTCCGCATTCGCGCCCCCTCGGATGCCGAAGACCTCATCACCGACCTCGAACTCGGTGACGCTCGCCCCGACCGCCTCGACCACCCCGGCCAGCTCCATGCCGGCGATCTTCCGCTTGGGTCTGAGCAGGCCGGTGAAGGCCCGCGCGAAGAAGTAGTTGGCGCTCCGAAGCCCGGTGTCCGACCGGGTGACCGTCGTGGCGTGGACCTTGACGAGGACCTCGTCGTCCTCCGGCACGGGCCGCTCGACCTCCTCGAGCCGCAGAACCTCTGGTGGCCCGTACCTGTCGTGGACAACTGCTCTCATGCCTTGACCTCCCACGTTCTCGGAAAACGATGGATCGGGCCGCCGTGGCTCCACGCCCGGCCTGCCCGGTAGAGCTCGGCGGGCCTGCCGCCGGCCGGGCCGGGCCGCGCTCGGCGTCCCGTCGGGATCACCCAGCCGTCGTCGGCGACGACGCTGCGCCGGAAGTTCGCGGCGTCGAGCTGGACGCCCCAGATGGCCTCGTACACGGCCCGCAGCTCGGCCAGAGTGAACGTCGTCCCGACGAACGCCGTGGCGATCCCGGTCACCTCGAGCTCGACGCGGACACGGTCGATCGCGTCGCGCACGATCTGGAGATGGTCGAACGCAAGCTCGATGTCGCCGTTGAGCACGTCGGACACCGGCACCAGGGCCGCGTCTGCCGCGTCCGTGCCGGCGACGACCGCCCCCACGTCGCGGAGCACTGCGAGATACGCGATCGTGACGACGTTCATGCGCGGGTCCCGCTCAGGGTCGCCATAGGCGCCGAACTGGGTCAGCAGGCTCGCGGCATCGACGCCCGTCTCCTCGGCCAGCTCCCGCTTGGCCGCCTCGTCCAGCGTCTCCGCCGGTCGCTTGAAGCCGCCCGGGATCGCCCAGCTCCCTTCGAACGGCGCCTCACCGCGCCGCACCAGCAGCACCTGTAGCGCGCCTTCGGACATGGTCAGGATCACCACGTCGACCGTGACGGCGAACGCGGGGAAGCTCGACGGGTCGTAGCCCACGGGAACTGCCGCCGCTCTAGTTTTGGTCTTCACGACCTTTACTTTACGAAGCAGTTATGGTCTTGTCAACCAAAACTTCGATCGCGAAAGCTACGGCGCCCCTACGAGAGGATCGAGCGGGCTCTCCCGCACCGTCGGAGTCGTTCCGGGACGCACGCGAAGGGACACAAGCCGATACGAGCTCGGTTTCAGTTGAATCGTCATCTCGCGGGTACCGGTGTGCCGCCAGGGCGAGCCGAACGTGAGACCTCCGCCCTCCAGTCGGGCCCCGCAGAGCCGCGAGTGGTCGGCGATCGTGAGCTTCGTCAAGCCGGCCTTCACCGCACGGGTCTGCTTGCCGTCGACCCGAACGGTGACGACGCAGCCCGATCCGCCGCGCCGGACGCCGATCAAGACCGTGGCCGTTCCCGTCGACGCCGATTCCTTGCCCGAGACTACCGGGCCTACGGGCGAGCCGGCCACGGAGCTGCAGGCATCCTTGGCGCCCGCGGCGACCGCTTCAGCACACGACTTGCGAAGGGCAATCAGGTCCCGCTGCCCTTTGGAATAGTCGGCAACGCCGAAGGCCAGAACGATCCCGACCGCAGCGAGGGCAAACGCAACCTTCGTTCGCCAGCCGCGAAAGACAGCCGCCGAGCGCCGCTCGAGAATCAAGAGTGCCGCAGAGGCGACGGCATTGTCCACCGCGGCATCCAACCTCGCGGCCCTGACCTTCGACTTCTCCCCATCGTCCGGAGTCGGGGGGTCCTCCGCATCCCGCTCGGCCTGGCGTGCGTCCAATTCCAGCTGGCGGAGGGTTTCATTCGGCTCGCCCTGTGCAACGGCGGCTGACTGGAAGACGTGATTGCGGATGTTGAGCTCTTCGCCCTTCAACCCGAGGTCGCCCACCGTTCCGACATCGCTTGACACCGGTATCCGGCGCTGGGCGCTGAAGATGATCTGTACGAGCCAGCCGACCCCGACGAGGGCCGCCAGCGAGCCGGCAAGAGCGATCCCGGTCAGGAGCCTCCCGTGACTCGCGGGCGTCGGGAAGACGTTGTGGATCTGCAGCCAGCCGAGCCCCGCGAGCAACGCGGTCGCGCCTGTGGCGAGGGTCGCCCCGAGTCTCCGTAGATCCTCGCGGATCTTGGCCATCGAGGCCCGCGGGTCGCTGGCAGGCTCCGTCGCCTTGGGCTTCTTCTCCGGCTTCTCCCGACCGAGAACGTCCTTCACGGCACCGGCCAAAGATTTCGAGACGGTGATGAGCCAGCTCATGTAGCAATTGTCTCAAGAGTTGACAATTTGCACCACTGCCCTACTGGCCAGGAGAGGCGAGTTGCCTCAACTCAGCGTCAGGGAAGCGGATCACGCCCGTGACACGATCGATCGTCTTCATGTCCGGCTACCCGGACGTCGCTGCGACGTCAAGCCTCGGCTTGCTTGGCCCGGACATCAACTACATCCCCAAGCCGTTCAAGGAAGCCACGCTTCTCGAGGCGCTCGAACGAGTCTTGTCACCGCCTGACGCCGTCAGCTCGAACCAGCTGGCGGCGGGCGTCGGCCAACGGCCCTGAGGTGGAGCTAGGCGGGCTCGAACCGCCGACCTCCTGGGTGCGATCCAGGCGCTCTCCCAGCTGAGCTATAGCCCCTCGGCGGCGAATTGTAGCGACCTGCCCAGCGTCATGTCTCGGCCGCCGG
>JAWVCV010000118.1:0-5039 GCA_033858115.1 Gaiellaceae bacterium | reverse complement strand
TCGTCCTGCTGCTCGCGCTGATCGGCTACGGCAGCAGGCTGTCGAGCGGCAAGCCCCCCGCGAACGCGCTCTACCAGTACGACACCGCGATCGGCGGCGCGGTCATCTACGGCATCCTGCTGCTGCTCCTGCTCTGGATCGCCCGCGGCGTGCCGCGCCGCGCGTTCTTCGCCCTTCACCCGCCGCAGTCCTGGCCGAAGGCGCTGGGGCTCGCGCTCGGCGCCTACGTCGCCATCTTCGCCGGTGCGGGGCTGATCCTGATCGCCCTCGACGCGGGCGACGAGCAGGGGCTGACGCCGGACAAGTGGGACTCGAGCCGGGCGGGCGCCTATGCAGCGAACTTCGTCACGGTGGCGTTCGTCGGGCCGGTCGTCGAGGAGCTGATGTACCGCGGCGCCGGGATGACGCTCCTCGCCCGCTACGGCGCGCCCGCCGCCGTGATCGCAACGGGGGTCGGGTTCGGCCTCGGACACGGCCTGTTGCTCGCGTTGCCGGCACTCGTCTGGTTCGGCCTCGTCACGGCGGCGCTGCGGCTGAAGACCGACAGCATCTACCCGTGCATCCTGGTTCACTGCGCCTTCAACGCGACGAGCCTGATTCTCGCAGTGGCGACCTGACCCGGCGCTATCCTCCGCTCGTGCGCGGCGCGATCGCTCTGCTCGCCGGTCTCGCCCTCACAGGCGCAGCCGACGCTGCGCCCCCGCTCGTCACCGCTGCCGCCGTCCCGGCGTCAGGCGTCGCTCCGCTGCTGGTGACGCTCACGGCGACCGGCGATGCGGCCTCGTACTCGTGGGAGCTCGGGGACGGGTCGAAGGCCGACGGCGCGTCCGTGTCGCACGTCTACGCAGCCGGTCGCTACCTCGCGACCGTCACCGCCACGACGACGGCCGGTGAGTCGTCGCAGGCGCAGGTCGTGGTGGTCGCGAACCGGCGGGCGCTGACGCTGGAGGCCCCGCGCCGGGCGGCATACGCAGCCACGGCCGTGATCGCCGGCTCGCTGCGGCCGAGTGTCACGGGGGCGCGGATTCAGGTCTACCGCGGGCGCACCTACGTGACTTCTGCACGAGTCGGAGCCAACGGCCGCTTCCGGACCCGGTTGCGTCTCCGGTCACCAGGCCCGTACCACGTCCGCTACGGCGCGCTCCGCTCCGAGCAGCGGACGATCTCTCTCCGCCCGACGATCGTCGCGCCGCTCCTCTCCTCCGCCCCTGTCGGGGGCCTGCTGACACTGCGGCCGCGGCTCGTGCCGGCCGCCGCGGGATCGCTCGCGGTGCGCGTGCTGCTGAACGGCCGGACGGTCGGTGGGCGTGCAGGCCGGCTGCCGACGGGGAAACCCGGCGCCCTCCGAGTCGAGCTGGTGAGCACGCCGCACCCCGGCTACCTCGGAGCGCGCCGCGTCGTCAGCGCGCAGATCGTCCAGCCGTCGCTCGGGCCGGGCGCTCGCGGCCCCAGCGTCCGTGCGCTCGAGCAGCGGCTGGCCGAGCTCCGGTATGCCCTTCGCGGGGTCGACACCGTCTACGGCTCCGACACGTTCGAGGCCGTCCTTGCCTTCCAGAAGGTTCACGGGCTGCCGCGCACAGGGCGCGTCGAGGCGTCACTGTGGCGGCGCCTCGCACGGTCCGGCGTCCCACACGCCGCCCGGGCCGGGGACTACATCGAGGTCGACAAGACGCGTCAGGTGCTCTTCGACGTCCGCGGCGGGCAGGTGAGCCGGGTCGTCCACGTCTCCACCGGCGCGACGGGCAACACGCCGCTCGGCACGTGGACTGTCTACCGCAAGGTCGCCGGCTTCGACTGGGTGCTCTGGTACCCGATGTACTTCAAGGGCGGCTTTGCGATTCACGGCTACCCCTCCGTCCCTGCGTACCCGGCCTCGCACGGCTGCGTTCGTATCCCGATGTGGATAGCGCCTTCGCTCTTCGACCAGCATCGTTACGGTACGACCGTCTTCGTCCACCTGTGACCACAGCGCCCATCGACGCCAACGACCCCGTGATCAAGCAGCTGCGCGAGCAGCTCTCCGCCAACGACGCCAAGATCGTCGAGGCGCTCAACGCACGCCTGAAGCTCGTCGCACAGCTGAAGCGCGTGAAGGACGAGCGTGGATACGCGTTCCTCGACCCCGCGCGGGAGGAGTGGCTGCTCCAGTTCCTCGCGCAGGAAAACCGGGGGCCGCTCTCCTCAGAGGGGCTGCACGAGTTCTACACCGAGCTGCTCGACCTCACGAAGCGTGAGCTCGGCCGCGACGGCGCCACGCCGGAGTAACGGCTAGCTGTCGTCGGGATCGGCTGCGAACTCGTCCGGCGAGACGGTGTCGAGAAACGCGCGGAACTCGTCCGGGTCGAGCTCGGCGAGCGGCGGGACGCCTGCCGCGGCGGCGATCTCGTCGTCGGAGGCGTCGCCCTCGAACTCGACGCCCGACTCCTCGATCACCTCGTCGGCGACATAGATCTTCGCCCCCGACCGGACGGCGAGCGCGATCGCATCGGAGGGACGTGAGTCGATCTCGATCTCGGAGCCGTTCTGCTGCAAGGTGATGCGCGCGTAGTACGTGTTCTCGCGCATCTCGGTGACCGCGATCGATACGACCTCGGCGTCGAGGTGGCCGAGCACGTCGTTCAGCAGGTCGTGCGTCATCGGCCGGGCCGGCGCGGCGTTCTGGAGCTTGACGAGAATCGCCGCCGCCTCGGGGTGCCCGATCCAGATCGGGAGAAAGCGGTTGCCGTCAGCGGTCTTCAGGAGCACGATCGGCTGCTTGCCGACCATGTCGAAGCTGACGCCGTAGATGACCATCTCGCGCATCGTCCCGGGCCTCGCACGCAGTGTAGCCCGCACCTACCCCGGTGACGCTCAGGCCTCTGACAGATCCGAGGTGGGCACCCGCAGCAGCTCGCCGGTCTCCGCGTCCTCGATGTCGGCGCGCCGCTTGGGCACGCCCATCGGGTCGATCCCGCGCAGCACGCAGCGCCGACCCTTGTAGATGACGGTTTCTCCGATCCGCATGTCCGCAGCGCGCCGCCGCAGGCGCGTGATCAGCTTGTCGGCAGTGGAGGTAGTCCAGAAGATCCCTGCTTCGGGGCCGGCCGTATCTGATAGAGCCGCCGTGGCGTTGACTCCGCATGTTCGACCCCTGGCTTCAGGACATCGAGTCGCTCGAATCGCTGGCTCAGGACGAGCACACCAAGACGCTCTGCCTGCGCATGGCCGCGATGTCGCAGGCCGGCACGCTCGCGCCGTTCCTCGCGTCCCTCCGGCACGACGATCAGCTCGACGAGCTCACCAAGGGCACGATCGCCGAGATCGCCGGCGACGCGAGCTTCCTGCTCGCCGTCGAGGACTACGTCCGCCGGACGCGCGTCCTCCACTGAGTCTCCACTGAGCGCGGCGCGGTGATGGGCGATCCTGGATTCGAACCAGGGACCTCCGCCTTATCAGAGCGGCGCTCTAACCAACTGAGCTAATCGCCCGCGGGAGGGCGGATTGTAGCTACCTACAGACTCTCGAGGACCTCGACGAGCTCTTCGAGCCGGAGCTCCTCGCCGAAGTGGATCTCGAGCTTGCCCGCGCTGATGCGGACGGGAAGTCCCGTGAGGCGCTCGGCCGCGCCGCGAGCGCGCTCCGCGAGCGCGGGATCGACCTGGCTCGCAGCACGCGGACGGCGGGTCGCGCCGCCCTCCTGGGCAGCCTTCTCCGCTGCCCTGACCGACATCCCATCGCGGATGATCCGCTTCGCGAGCCGCTTGCGCGCGTCGTGGTCCGGCAGCGCCAGCACGGCACGAGCGTGGCCCTCTGTCAGCTCGCCGCGCGCGACCATCCAGAGCACCTCCTCGGGCAGCTCCAGCAAGCGCAGGCGGTTCGAGACCGCAGGCTTCGACCGGCCGACGCGCTCCGCGACCTCACCGAGCGAGAGCTCGAACTCGTCCAGCAGCGAAGCGTAGGCGCGCGCCTCCTCCACGGGCGAGAGCTGCTCGCGAGCGACGTTCTCGACGAGAGCGAGGAGCAGCGTGTCGCGATCGTCGGCCTCGCGCACGAGCGCCGGCAGCGTCTCGACGCCGGCTTCGCGGGCAGCGCGCCAGCGGCGCTCGCCGGCGATCAGCTCGTAGCCGCCGGCCGTACGCGGCCGGACGACGATCGGCTGGAGCAGACCTTGCTGCTTGATCGAGCTGGCGAGCCCCGTCGTCGCCTCGGGCTCGAAACGCCGGCGCGGCTGGCGCGGGTTGGGGTGGATCACGTCGACCGGCAGATGAGCGAGCTGCGTACCGTTCGAGTCGGCGCCGCCGATCAGCACCTCGAGGCCGCGGCCGAGGCCGCGGCGCGGGGTGGAGCTAGCTTCGCTCGACAAGCTCCATCGCCACCTTCCAGTACGCCTCGGCGCCGGAGGAGCGCCGGTCGTAGGCGATCGCAGGGAGACCGTGACTCGGCGCCTCTGCGAGTCGCACCGAGCGTGGCACGGTCGTGGTGAAGACCAGATCGCCGAAGTGCCGGCGCACCTCGGCCTCGACCTCGGCGGCGAGTCGCGTGCGCCCGTCGACCATGGTCAGGAGAATGCCCGCCAGCCCCAGGCGCGGATTCAGCCGCGCCTTGACGAGCTCGATCGAGCCGAGCAGCTGCGAGAGCCCTTCGAGCGCGTAGTACTCGGCCTGCACCGGCACGATCACGCGGTCGGCGGCCGCGAGCGCGTTCACGGTCAGCGTGCCGAAGGACGGCGGGCAGTCCAGAAAGACGAAGCCGTAGCGGTCGCGAGCGAGGGAGAGCGAGCTCTGGAGATAGCGCTCCCCGTTGGCATGGCGGGACAGCTCCACGGCCGCGCCGGCGAGATCGGGCTTCGATGGCACGATCTCCAGATTGCTGAAGCGGGTCGGCTTGGCGATCTCGGCGACCGGGGCGCCGTCGAGCAGGTCGTAGCTCGAGACGCCGTTTGCCTTCTCGCCGAGCCCCGAGGTCGCGTTCGCCTGCGGGTCGAGATCGACGAGCAAGGCGCGCTCGCCGGCCTCGGCGAGACACGCGGCGAGATTGACGGCCGTGGTCGTCTTGCCGAC
>JAWVCV010000117.1:0-3286 GCA_033858115.1 Gaiellaceae bacterium | reverse complement strand
CCGAGGTGGTTGTCGCCGTTCGTGGACTTGACCTCGAAGACGCCCTCGCCGAGCTCGAGCACCGACACGTCGAACGTGCCGCCACCGAGGTCGAAGACGAGGATCGTCTGGTCGGCGCCTTCCTTGTCGAGCCCGTAGGCGAGCGCGGCCGCCGTCGGCTCGTTGACGATCCGGAGGACGTTCAGGCCGGCGATCGTGCCGGCGTCCTTCGTCGCCTCGCGCTGCGCGTTGTTGAAGTAGGCCGGGACCGTGATCACCGCGTCGGTGACCGACTGGCCGAGGTAGGCCTCTGCGTCGGCCTTCAGCTTCTGCAGGATCATCGCGCTGATCTCCGGCGGGGCGAACTCCTTGCCGTCCGCCGAGACGCGCGCATCGCCGTTGTCTCCCTTCGTGACCTCGTACGGGATCATCGTCATCTCTTCCGAGACCTCGTCCGACTTGCGGCCCATGAAGCGCTTGATCGAGAAGATCGTGTTCTGCGGGTTGGTCACCTGCTGGCGCCGCGCGGGCGCCCCGACGAGCCGCTGGCCGTCCTTCGTGAACGCGACGACGGACGGCGTCGTGCGGCCGCCCTCGGCGTTCGGGATCACGGCCGGCTCGCCGCCCTCGAGCACCGCGATGCAGCTGTTCGTGGTGCCGAGGTCGATGCCGATGGTCTTTGCCATGCTGTTCTGCTCCTTCTGATAGCTCAAGTGAAGAAAATCTAAGCCTCAGCATATCAGATCAGCTCAGCGGAAGACCCCGATCAGAGCCCCGCCGGCGACGACGAGCGCGGCGCCGCCCAGCAGGCGCGGGCCGACGAGCTCGTGCCGGCGGAGCAGGAGCGCCGAGAGCGCGACCCCCCAGAGCGACTCGGTCGCGACGAGCGGCGAGACGACCGAGACGCGGCCGCGGTAGTAGCCCTCGAAGAGGCAGAGATAGGAGAGCCCGAAGAGGACGCCGGCGGGGACGAAGGGCGGGAAACCCCGGGTCGGTAGCCGCCGCCTGCTCACGAGCAGCCAGGCTGCGACCGTCACCCCGCCGGCCGCAAGCGTGGCGGACGCCGCGAGCGCCGGCTCGACGTCGGTGCTGAGCGAGAGATGCCGGACGAGGTTGTCGCGGACCGCGAAGACGATCGTCGCGCCGAGGGCGAAGGCGAGGCCGATCCACTTGACGTGCTCGGGGCGTCCGGGCTCGCGCACGAGCACGATCCCACCGACGACGATCAGGAGCGCACCGCCGATCACGCCGGCCTTCGCGGGCTCGTCGAGCAGCAGGAGCGCGATCGCGACCGAGAAGAGCGGCGCCGTGCCCACCGTCACCGACGTGCGGGAAGGCCCCGCGTCGCGGACGGCGAGCGTGAAGAGGAGCTGGGAGCCGCCCGGCCCGAGCACGCCTGCGAGCAGGAACGGCCAGATGCCGCCGAGGTCGAGCTCGCCGGCCGCGACGAAAGGCAGCGTGATCGCGAACGCGGCGACGATCGTCCACAGGGCGCCCGCCTCTGCGTCGTGAAAGCGTGCGAGCGCGAAGCGAATTGCGACCGTCATCGAGCCGAAGAGGGCGGCCGATGCGAGCGCGAGCACGACCGCGTCCATGGGGCGAGGCTACAACGGTTACGATCCGCCGCCGTGGAGGACCGTCGCGTCGCAGAGCTTGCCGAGCTGATGGTGAACCGGTGCCTGGACGTGCAACCGGGCTGGCAGGTGTCCGTGCGAGCGACGCCGCTCGCCCGTCCGCTCGTGCAGGAGGTGGCCCGCGCGATCGCGCGCCGCGGCGCCTACTACCTGCCTCGCATCAACTGGGGGCCGGACCGCTTTCGCGCCGACCTGGATTGGGCGCTCGAGGCGCCGCTCGAGCTGCTCGCGGAGCTGCCCCCGATCGAGAGGTACGCAGTCGAGCACGAGGATGCGCGCCTGACGATCCGCTCGCCGGAGGACGTGCACGCCGGCGCGGAGCTGGACGAGGAGCGCCGCCGGCTGCTTCAGCAAGCCGCCGCCCCCGCCAGCAAGCGCGCGCGCAACCTGGACGTGCGCTGGGCGATCGTCGAGTACCCGACCGCCGCCGCCGCCGAGGAGGCGGGGATGTCGCTCGAGGACTACACGGACTTCGTCTACGACGCCTGCCTGCTGGACTGGGATGCGGAGGAGCAGCGGATGTCCGAGATCAAGGAGCGCTTCGACCGCGGCCGCACCGTGCGGATCGTCGGCGAGGGCACGGACCTGACGCTCGGGATCGCGGGGCGCGAAGGCGTCGTCTCCGCGGGCTTCCGCAACATGCCCGACGGCGAGGTCTTCTACAGCCCGGTCGAGGACACGGCCGAGGGCGTGATCACCTTCGCCGAGTTCCCAGCGATCTACCTCGGCCACGACGTCTTCGGCGCGCGCCTCGTCTTCCGCGGGGGCGAGGTGGTGGAGGCGAGCGCCGAGCACGGCGAGGAGTTCCTGAAGCAGGTGCTGGCGACGGACGACGGCGCCAGGCGGCTCGGAGAGCTCGGCCTCGGCTGCAACCCACGCATCACCCGCTTCACCCGGAACGTGCTCTTCGACGAGAAGATCGACGGCACCGTCCACCTCGCCGTGGGCGCGAGCTACACGTACACCGGCGGCCGCAACGAGAGCGCCGTCCACTGGGACCTCGTCAAGGACCTCCGGCCGGGTGGCGAGCTCACCCTGGACGGCGAGGTGGTCCAGCGCGACGGCTCCTGGCTGATCTAGCTCTCTAGCCGGAGATCGTGACGGGCACGCCCGGGCCGATGCGCTCGCCGAGCCAGATGGTCGAGGCGGTGTCCAGGCGCACGCAGCCGTGCGAGGTCGCCGTGCCCATCGTGCCGCCGACGTTCCGGACCCCGTGCACGGCAATCTGGCCCGGACCGCCGGCAAACTCCTGCAGGACGTACGAGCGGGCGCTCAACGCGAGTCCGTACGGGGCGCCGACATGCCAAGACCTGAGCCGGACCGTCTCCTCGACGAAGAACCTCCCTCGCGGGGTCGGCGTCGCCGCGCTGCCGACGACGGCCGAGAAGCTGCGGATGAGCCGGCCGCGCCGGTACACCTTCACCCGACGCTCGGAGAGGTCGACGACGACATGCCAGCTGGTCTGGGACCGCGTCGTTCTCGCCTTTCTGATCCAGCCGGTGCTGTTGTTGGGACGTCCCGGAAGCCGGACCCGCAACCAGCGAACACCACCCGCGCCGGTGCGGTGGCCGATCACAGGAAGCACGGTTCGCCCTTCGGTGATGGGGCGGATGCGCTCCACCCAGACCCGACGAACCGAGCCATTGTCCGGTCTCGACATCACGGTCTGCCCG
>JAWVCV010000116.1:0-3714 GCA_033858115.1 Gaiellaceae bacterium | reverse complement strand
CGGATCTCGTCGTCGCGGTCGGCGGCTGCTACGCGGAGGCGCAGCGCGAGCGGATCTTCGAGCTGTACCCGCAGGTGGACGTCGCGTTCGGGCCGGGCTCGATCCCGCACCTCGGCGACTGGATCGGGACCGGGGGCACGGCGCCGCGGGGGCGGTTCGGAACGCACGAGCACTTCGCCGGCGACCTGCCAATGCACCGCGAGCGTCCGTTCAGCGCCTGGGTGCAGGTTTCGATGGGATGCAACTCGAAGTGCTCGTACTGCATCGTCCCCGCCGTGCGGGGCCGCGAGCAGAGCCGTCGGCCGGGAGAGATCGTGGCCGAGGTGACGCGCCTCGCCGCCGACGGCGTCCGGGAGATCACGTTGCTCGGCCAGAACGTCAACTCCTGGGGTCGCGACCTTCGCCCGGCCCTCGACACCGAGTTCGGCGAGCTGCTGCGGGCCTGTGACGCCGTGCCGGGAATCGACCGGATCCGCTTCACGAGCCCGCACCCGAAGGACTTCCGTGAGCCCGTGATCGCGGCGATGGCCGAATGCGAGGCTGTCTGCGAGCACGTCCACCTGCCGTTGCAGTCCGGCTCGAACCGCATCCTGAAGGCGATGCGCCGCACCTACGACCGCGACCGGTATCTCGCTCTCGCCCAGAAGCTGCGCAGCGCCATCCCCGGTCTCGCGCTCGGGACCGACGTCATCGTCGGATTTCCCGGCGAGACGGAGGACGACTTCTGTCAGACGCTCGAGATCGTCGAGCAGGTGCGCTACGACAGCGCGTTCACCTTCATTTACTCGCCGCGCCACGGCACCGAGGCGGCGACGCTACCGGAGCAGGTGCCGGACGAGCTCAAGCACGAGCGGCTGGAGCGGCTCGTGGACGTCGTCCAGCGGATCGCGGCCGAGCAGAACGCCGCCCGGATCGGCTCAGTCGAGGAGGTCCTCGTCGAAGGGACGAGCCGCACCGATTCGAGCCTGCTGCGCGGCCGCACCCGCGGCAGCCTCATGGTCAACTTCACCGGCGCCGCACACCCCGGCGAGCTCGTCGACGTGCTCATCGACGGTGCCACCTCGACCACCCTCCGCGGGGCGCACCGAACGGCGGTGGCTGCGTGAAAGTCTTGATCACCGGCTCGTCGGGGCAGATCGGCACCAATCTCGCCCTGCGGTTGCTGGCCGACGGCCATGAGGTCTTCGGCGTCGACCAGCGCGTGAACACCTGGACGGACGACTTCCGCTACCTGCTCCAGGACCTCTCCGGCCAGTACCCGGCCTTCCCGGACGGGATCGGAGGCGTTCCCTACCCGGAGACGGACGTGGTCGTCCACCTGGCTGCGCACGCCAAGGTGCACCAGCTCGTCGCGCAGCCCCACCGCGCGCTGGAGAACACGATGATGACCTTCAACGTCCTCGAGTACTGCCGGCAGCGGAGCCTCCCGCTCGTCTTCTCCTCGACGCGGGAGGTCTACGGCGACGTGCACCGGTTCGAAGGCTACGGCGAGGCGACGGCCGACTTCGCCTTTACAGAGAGCCCTTACTCCGCCTCCAAGATCGCGAGCGAGGCGTTCATCTACGCCTACGCCCGCTGCTACGGCCTCAAGTACATCGCGTTCCGCTTCTCGAACGTCTACGGGCGCTACGACAACGACCTGCACCGGATGTCTCGCGTGCTGCCGCTCTTCATCCACTCGATGGCGCGGGAGGAGCCGATCACCGTCTACGGCGGCGCCGAGAAGGTACTCGACTTCACCTACATCGACGATTGCGTCGACGGAATCTCGCGTGGGATCGAGGCGCTCGGCGACGGCAGCGTCGCGAACGAGACGATCAACCTCGCGTTCGGCGAGGGCAACACGCTCGTGCGGGCAGCGGAGCTGATCGGCGCCGCCCTCAACGTCGAGCCGAAGATGACGATGGCGCCGTCCCTGCTCGGCGAGGTGACGCGGTACGTGGCCGACATTCGCAAGGCACACGACCTGCTCGGCTGGGAGCCGCAGGTGCCGCTCGACGAGGGCATTCCCCGCGCCGTCGCCTGGTTCCGGGAGCACCGCGCAGCTCATCCGGACGAGAACCGGCCGGTCGTGAACGAGGGCGACTCGGTTGGCTGGAAGACGCTCGCAGCAGATCCCTCCTAGCGTTCTCGCGATCTTCGGCCCGACCGCGTCGGGCAAGACCGCCGTCGCCGAGGCGATCGCGGAGCGGATTCCCGCCCAGCTCGTCTCCGCCGACTCGATGCAGGTCTATCGGGGGCTGCCCGTGCTGACGAACCAGGACGCCGGCGCGCGCCTCGTCGGGATCTGGCCGCTCGACCGACAGGGCACTGTGGGCGAGTACCAGCGGCTCGCACACGAGGCGATCGACGAGATCGTCGCGTCGGGACAGACGGCGATCGTCGTCGGCGGCTCCGGGCTGTGGTTCCAGGCTGCCCTGACCGACGTGCAGCTGCCCGCGGACGTCCCGGACGCCGCCCGGGGGCGCTGGGAGCGCCTGTACGCCCGATTCGGCCCCGAGGTGGCCCACGGTCTTCTGCAGCGCCGGGACCCGCGTGCGGCCGCGCGTGTGCATCCCAACGATCGCAAGCGCGTCGTCCGGGCGCTCGAGCTGTGGCAGGCAGGCGGCACGCTCGTTCCCGAGCAGCCGCGTCTCTGGACCGCCGGCCTGCGCCTGCCGACGCTCGTCGTCGGCCTGGACGTTCCGTCAGAGGCGCTCGCGACTCGGATCGCGTCGCGCGCCGCGGCGATGTTCGAGCGCGGCGTGGAGGAGGAAGTGCGAGCGGCCGGCGAGATCGTGCCGCAGGTGCTCGGCCTCGACGCGGTCCGGTCGCTGCCGCGCGCCGAGGCGATCGCCGAGCTCGCGCGCTCGACACGGCGTTTCGCTGCCTACCAGCGCAAGTGGATGCGCCGCATCCCGGGCGTTGTCATGATTGACGCGACCCGGCCCACGGAAGAGGTGGCGGATGCGATTCTGGAAGTGGCACGCGCTCGGTAACAGCTACCTGCTCGTGGAGCGGGAAGCGCTGGGCGCGCCGCTCGAGCCCGAGCTCGCGAGGCGCCTCTGCGACGTCCGCTACGGCGTCGGCGCGGACGGAGTCGTCGAGGTCGTCTCGGCCGACGGCACGCGCGCCGAGATCGCGATCTGGAACCCCGACGGCTCCGTGGCCGAGTTCTCGGGCAACGGCAGCCGAATCGCCGCCGCGTGGCTCGCCCGGCGGGCCGGGGAGCGCGAGGTCACGATCGGAACGTCTGGGCGCGAGTACCCGGCCGCGGTGCGGGACGACGGCACGGTCGCGATGGGCGTCGGGGACGTGGAGGTGGGGGAGATCGAGACAGTGGAGCTGGACGGGGAACGCGTCGAGCTGACCGCGGTCTCGGTCGGCAATCCGCACGCCGTCGTCCGCACGGAGCCGGAGCGGGAGACGCTTCTGCGGTTAGGTCCCCAACTGGAGGTGAACGAACGCTTCCCCGAGCGAACAAACGTCCAGCTGGTGCGGGTCGACGGGCCGAACGAGGTCACCGTCGCCGTGTGGGAGCGCGGCGCGGGGGAGACGAGCGCGTCGGGCTCGAGCGCAGTCGCTGTCGCCGCGGCCGCGGTCGCGAACGGCTGGTGCGAGACGCCGGTCAGGGTGAGAATGCCGGGCGGCGAGCTGCGGGTGGAGCTGGACGACGAGAACCGGATCACGCTCGTCGGCCCGGCCGAGGAGATCTGCGAGGGCGAGCTACGATGA
>JAWVCV010000115.1:0-2829 GCA_033858115.1 Gaiellaceae bacterium | reverse complement strand
AACACGAGGGCAACCTGCACCGCATGGCGCCGGGTGAGCCGCAGCGCCCCGAGCACCACCGCGGTCCGGAAGTTGTCCAAGCTCAGGGTGACTCCGAGGATGAGAAGCTGCCCGATCATGGTCGCGGAGTACGAGCCTAAGCGAGCGGCCGGTGAGCGTGTGGCGGCTCAGGTCAGCCTCCGGGCAAGACGCCCATGGAGGACTCGGGGTGTGAGCCCGAGCGCCGGACACCTTTCCCAGCCCTTCGCGGCCGGCGCACCGGCGGACGTGGGCGGCCGCCCTCGTCAGGATTGGTTCGTCGCGTGCGCCGTCGCGGGCTCGACCGTGGCTGCCCAGCTTCCGAGGAGGTTGAGCGCGTCCTGCGATGTGGAGCCGGGCTCGGCGCTGAACGCGAGGAGGTTCAGGCCTGGGTCTGCTGCGAGTTCCAGCATCTCGTACGTGAGGCTGAGGTCGCCGACCACGGGATGGTGGAAGCGCTTGGTGCCCGTCTGGTGGAAGCGGACGTGGTGGGCGCCCCAGCGGACGCGGAAGTCCTCGCTGCGTGTCGAGAGCTCGCCGACGAGGTCGGAGAGGTCGCGGTCGTGCGGATCGCGGCCGGCCTCGGCGCGCAGCAGCGCGACGGTGTCGTCGGCTGCGCGGTCCCAGTCGGGGAGGAAGTGCTTCGCCCGCGGGTCGAGGAAGACGAACCGGCCGTGGTTGGCCGGTCGGCCGGGTGCGAGGTCCATTTCGGAGTAGAGGGCGAGGCCGAGCCGGTTGGCGGCCAAGACGTCCAGGCGGCCGTTCTGCACGATGGCCGGTGCGTCGGTGATCGCGTCGAGGAGACGCTGCACGCTCGGCCGGACACCTGGCTTGGCGGGACGGCGGCGCGGGCGCGGCGTCGGCCCGGCGGCGCGGGCGAGGTCGAACAGGTGCGCGCGCTCGGCCTCGTCCAGCTTCAGGCCACGGGCGAGCGCTTCGAGCACGCTCTCGGAGACGCCGCGGAGGTTGCCGCGTTCCATCTTGGTGTAGTAGTCGACGCTCACGCCTGCGAGCATCGCCGCCTCCTCGCGGCGCAGGCCGGGAACGCGCCGGGTGTCGCCGAAGACCGGCAGGCCGGCCTCCTGCGGGGTGATCCTCGCCCGGCGCGAGGTGAGGAACTCGCGGGTCTCGGTCCTGGGGTCCACGAGACCGAGGGTAGATCAGGCCGGTCCAGCGTGCGAGGTACTGCCAGTACCTGGATCAAGCGAGCCTCTCACAACGCGCGAACCGGTGGTTCAGTAGGAGCACAGCCCGGACGGACCGCCTCGCCTCACCGCGGCGGAGCGCACTCGGGCTCCTTGGCTTTCGTCTACCGAAGGACCTCCGAACATGACCGACAAGAAGACCTGGTTGATCACCGGCGCCGGCCGCGGCATGGGCGTCGACTTCGCCAAGGCCGCGCTGGCCGCCGGCCACAACGTCATCGCCACCGGCCGCAATCCCGACGCGGTCGGGCAGGCGCTCGGCGAGGCCGGCGATCTGCTCGTCGTCAAGCTCGACGTCACCAGCCCGCAGGACGCCGAGGCGGCGGTCGCCGCGGCCGTTGACCGCTTCGGCGGCATCGACGTGCTGGTCAACAACGCCGCCAGCTTCTACGCCGGCTTCTTCGAGGAGCTGACGCCCGAGCAGATGGAGCGGCAGATCACCACGAGCCTCATCGGCCCGATGAACGTCACCCGTGCCGTCCTGCCCGTCATGCGCAAGCAGCGCTCGGGGCACGTCGTCACGATCTCGTCGTCCGCGGGGTTCGCCGGCTTTGAGTACGGGACGGCCTACGCCGCCTCGAAGTTCGGCGTCGACGGCTGGATGGAGTCGCTCGCTCCCGAGGTCGAGCCATTCGGCATCCATGTGACCGTCGTCAACCCGGGGTTCTTCCGCACCGAGCTGCTCACGAAGGAGTCAACGAACTACGCCCCGGCGTCGATCGAGGACTACGCCGAGCGCAACGCCGCTCAGCGCGAGTTCTGGGACGGCATGAACGGCCGGCAGGGCGGCGACCCGGCCAAGCTCGCCCATGCGCTGCTGACCCTCGTCGACGAGGAGCAGCCGCCGTTCCGGTTCATCGCCGGCGCAGACGCGCTCGCGCAGGCCGAGGAGAGACTGGCCGAACGCCAGCAGCAGATCAACGCCTACCGCGAGATGTCGTCGTCGCTCGCGCTCGACGACGCGGAGACCGCCGCATGAGCACCGATCGGCACACCGGGCGCGTCGCGGTCATCACCGGCGCGTCGTCGGGCATCGGCGAGGCGACGGCCCGCGCGCCGGCCGCCGACGGCCATCGGGTCGCGCTGCTGGCCCGTCGCGCGGACCGCATCCAGGCCGGCCGACGAGCTCGGCGACGGCGCGATCGCCATCGAGAGGCCGACGTCACCGACAGCGACTCGATCGTCGCCGCGGCAGACCGCGTCAGCGGGAGCTGGGCGCCGCCGGCATCCTCGTCAACAACGCCGGGGTCATGGGGACGCCGCCCGTCACCTCTGACCGGCGCGAAGAGCACCGGCGCATGGTCGAGACCAACCTGCTCGGCGCGATGACGGTCACCGAGGTCTTCCTCGACCAGCTCCGCGACGGCGGGGGCGACCTCGTCAACGTCTCCTCGGTCGCCGCTCGTGTCGCGCCGGCCGGCTTCGCCGCCTACGCGGCGACCAAGTGGGGAATCAACGGCTGGTCAGAGGCCCTGCGCGTCGAGCTCCAGCCCGACATCCGCGTGACTGTCATCGAGCCCGGCGCCGTCACGACCGAGCTCACCGACCACATCACCGACCCCGCCAGCAAGCGAGCCAACAAGACAGCGACCGACGAGATGGGCAT
>JAWVCV010000114.1:0-2655 GCA_033858115.1 Gaiellaceae bacterium | reverse complement strand
GACTCGCCGTCGTTCCCGAAGCCGGCGACGACGCGGCCGAGCGGCTCCGCGCCCGCGTCGAGCCTCGTGCGGCCGGCGTGGTTCTCGAAGCCGGCGATCGTCTGCCGCTCGCCGGGTGCGAACTCGGTCTCGAGCAGGACGTCGCCGATCATCCGCCGCTCGCCTGCAACCGTCTCGTGCGGGAAGAGACCGACGCCCTCCAGCGACTCGCCGTGGCGGTCGAGGTAGCCGCGGCCGAGCAGCTGATAGCCGCCACAGACTGCAAGGAGAGCGGCTCCGGCGTCGACCGCGTTGCGGATCGCCGGGCCTTTGGCGGCGAGGTCAGGCGCGATCAGCGCCTGCTCGCGGTCCTGGCCGCCGCCGATGTAGAGCAGATCGTGCTCGCCGGGGCGCACGTCGTCGCCCAGGGAGAGCGGCGTCACCTCGAGCTCGTGCCCGCGCAGCGCCGCCCGCCGCTGGAAGACGGCGATGTTCCCCCGGTCGGCGTAGATGTTGAGGTAGTCCGGGTACAGGTGGCCGACGCGGATCCTCACGTGCGCTCCCAGTACGGCTTGGCGAGCCCGCGCTCGGTCACGATCCGCTGCAGCCCCAGCATCGCGGTGTAGGTAGGCAGAACGACGAGCTCGCCGCCTGCCGGGGTCAGGGCGAGCCCCCGGTCGAGCGCTCGTGCGAGGTCGCGCTCGAGCTCCAGGGCATCCTCCGAGATCCCGCCGTAGACGCAGCGCAGGCCGAGCTCCGCGGCCCGGTCGCCGGACAGGATCAGGCGCTCGACGCCGGCGAGCAGCGGCTCCAGGTCGACGTCCCAGATCCAGGAGACGTCCTTGCCGTCGGCGGTCGCGTCGTTCAGGGCCAGCAGGAGCAGACGCGGGGTGCCGGCCTCCTCCAGCGTCCGCACGACCTCGTTCGCGCCGGCCGGGTTCTTGATCAGGAGCAGCAGGATCGTCTTGTCGCCCACGGCGATGCGCTCGAACCGCCCGAATGCCGCTCCGAAGCGCTCCAGCCCGTCGCGGATCTCCTCGAGCGAGGCGCCGAGCGCTTGCGCGAGCGCCGCGGCGCCGAGCGCGTTGTAGACGTTGTAGAGGCCGGGGAGGGGGAGACGGACGCGCGTGGCCCCTGCGGGCGTGACGAGGTCGAACGACGCGCTGTGGAGGCCGTCCAGCTCGATCTCGCGCGCCGCGACTTGCAACTCTGGCCGGGTATGCCCGCACGCGGGGCAGCGGTAGTCGCCGAGATGGCCGACGTAGGCCGCCGCGAAGTCGTAGGGGCTTCCGCAGGCCACGCAGTAGCGCGAGTCCGCCGCGTGCTGGAGCGCGGAGCGGGCGTGACTGGGATCGTCGATCCCGAACGCGATCGCGCCGGGCCGGCCCCGCGCCAGGTCGCCGACCTGCGGGTCGTCGCCGTTGACGATCAGCACGGTCTCCGCGGGGAGCTCCGCCGTGGCCGCTCGCCACCGCTCGGCAACGTGCTCAAGCTCGCCGTAGCGGTCCAGCTGATCCCGGAAGAGGTTCGCGAGCAGGATCGCGCGCGGCCGGACCCGGCGGACGACCTCGGGCAGCGCTCCCTCGTCCACCTCGAGTAGGCCGAGCTCGGCGTCTCGCTCGACCAGGAGGGTCGAGGCAACCCCGGAGACGAGGTTCGCGCCGGAGCGGTTCCAGGCGAGCGCGTAGCGTCGCTCGAGGATCTCGGCCGCCATCGCCGTCGTCGTCGTCTTGCCGTTCGTCGCCGAGACGACGGCGGCCCCGTGCGGGAGCCGGCCCGCGAGCGCGTCGATCGCGCCGGGATCGAGCTTCCAGAGGAGCTTCCCGGGCAGCGTCGTGCCGCCACCCGTGCCGGCGAGACGCGAGAGCCTGCCCGCCGCGCGCGCGGCAAGCGTTTCGACGGCGAGACGGGCGCTCATTGCGGGCGAGCGTATCGGCAGCGGCCCACCGTGGACCGGCTCATCCGTGATCCCTCGAACGAGGGAACTTGCCTGCCCGTCACCTAAAAGGGGGACGTGGCGACCCACAACCGAGCATAGGTTCAACGCGGTTCTACTGGCGGTGTCATGCGGCCCGCGCCTCGCGCGGACAAGGAGAATTGATGGTGGGGAACACAGGCGGCAAGCCCGGCGACGTGCGCAAGAGCGCGCTCTGGGGCTCAGGGAATCGCGGCGGCGAGCACCGGTCCAGCGCCCTATGGGGCAAGGGCGGTCGCGGCGCTGTCGTCACGCTGCTCACCGGCCTCGTGCTGTCGGCGGCGGCCGGCGCTGCATCCGTGCAGGGAGCCGCGGCAGGCGCTTCGACGATCCCGGCGACCTACGTCGAGCCGGGCCTGCTCCAGCGGGCAGAGCAGAACCCCGAGCAGATGTTCAAGCTGATCGTCCAGAGCAACGTCACGGCGCAGGAGGCGGAGCGCAAGTTCGACGAGGCCGAGGACGAAGACGACCGCGAGCTCCTCCTCGACGCGAACGAGGCTCGCCGCGAGGAGCAGAGGGCGAACGTCCTCTCCCTCAAGTCGAAGAAGAAGGGTGAGCGCGACCAGGCGCGGCAGAACCGCGTCCAGCTGAAGGAGCTCCGCGAGACCCTGCTCGACCTCCGGCACAAGATTCGCGGCGACCTGGACGACAGGTACGAGTTCATCAAGGGCGTCTCCGTCGAGATGGCGGGCCGCAGGCTC
>JAWVCV010000113.1:0-12740 GCA_033858115.1 Gaiellaceae bacterium | reverse complement strand
GAGGCGCCGAGCCTCTCACCGATCCCAGCGACGTCCGCATCGAGCAGCGCGAGGTCGTGCTCGCGCGTCTTGACCGAGACGAGCAGGGCGTTGAAGGCGGCGATGTCGACGCCGACCGCGTCATAGCCCGACTCGAGCGCCTGCACGAGCGTCGTCCCCGAGCCGGCGAAGGGGTCGAGCACGCGACCGCCCCGCCGGACGTAGCGTCCGAGCAGCGCCTCGACGAGCTGCGGGACGAACTTGCCCAGGTACGGGTGCAGCCGGTGGACGTGCTTCGTCCGCTCGCGCTCTGGGAGCTCACGCTCCGACCAGGACAGTGCGTGGTCGATCTCGCTGTAGAGCTCGGTCTGGCTCAGTGCCACACGGTGGCATTCGCCGTCCCGCAGCCTTACCCTCGGCGGGTCAGCTCATGACGAGCGCACCGTCGACCTACTTGATGGCGACCGCTTGGGGTGGCGAGCCCACGCCGCCCCGGACGTTCAACGGCACCGAGACGAACAAGAACTCCCGGACGCCGTCGCGCGCGCAGTCGGCCGCAAGCTCGTCCAATGCCCAGAGCTCTCCGATGGGCATGCCCAGGAGCGGCAGCAGGTGCTCGTGGAGCACGAACTCGTAGTCGGCACTGACGTTCATCACCTCGACACCGACGGTGTCTGTGCCGACCGCGGCGACGTGCAGGTCCCAGAGGTACTCCACCATCTCTAGCGACTGCTCGAGACCTGGTGCGCGGAGCGTCTCCCAATTCGTCATCCGTCTCTGCTCCTCCGGTTCGGCCTTCGCGTACCGATTTGCCCAGCCGAAGTGAAGAAGCAGGATGTCGCCGACCACGGGGCTGACGCCTTGCTCGGCCGCGGCGGAACGAATGTCGTCAACCGAAAACGGATGCGCGCTGAGCGGGTCATAGGGGCGTCCCGCGCGCTCCATGTGCCGCTCGAGGTCGATCAGCACCCCCCGTCCGACGATCGCACGCTTGGCCCAGCGATCCACGCCCAGCCTCGCGCCCGCGCCGGGATGCACGTCTGCGTCGGGCACGCCGTTGAAGTTGCCGTGGGTGGCGTGGCGGACGTGCGCCAGACCATCCCACTGGCTGCCGCCTTGCAGCCAGAGCCCGTCGATTGAGTCGTCGCGGTAATGGAAGGGCTTCACGCTTGACTCACGGTCGCCGGCCTCGAGCCCTACGGGGAAGGGTCCCTCCGGCCCGACGTGGAGGATCTGATGATCCGGCGGCTGCCTCCAGGCGAGCTGGGGGTTCAGCTCGAGCGGCAGGTTCAACGGGAAGACCGTTCCCCGGCGAACCGCCTGAGCCGCGCTCCTCGTGCGCTCGTCTGTCAGGAGGTTCAGTGTGCCGAGCTCGTCGTCCGGGCCCCAGAGACCCCAGGCCGAGCCGGGCGGCGCTTCGTTGGTTACGGGCAGTTCACGATAGGTCGGCAACTCGCTGCGTTCCACAGTCACTCTCCTGTGCTGGTGAGGTTCGGTGAGTTCACGACATGTCCTCGACGTCGACGAAGTGACCAGCGCAGCGCCTCGTTCTTGGAGAGCCCGACGGCGAGCAGGAGCGCCGCTCCATTGAAGAGATCGGGGATCCAGAACGGCGCTCCCACGAGCTGGAGGCCCTTCACTCCGGTGGCAAGGACGTAGACGGCGATGATCGTTCCCCAGATGTTGAAGCGACCGGGTGTGATCTGCGTGGAGCCCAGGAAGACAGCCGCGTACGCCGGGAGCAGATACGTCGGGCCTACGCTGGGAGAGCCTGCGGCGCTGCTGGAGGCGAGCAGAACCCCGGCAAAGGCGGCGATCAACCCCGAGACGACGAGTGCAGCGAAGACCACAACTCGAGTAGGGACGCCGGAAAGACGGGCTGCCTCGGTGTTTCCACCCGTCGCATGGACGTAGCGACCGGCGGGAGTCTGCTCGAGTACGTACCAGAGGAGGGCTCCGACGACGAGCACGTAGTAGACGGGCATCGAAATGCCGAAGAGCTGACCCCCGGCGATCCGCTCGAAGCTCGGGTCGAGCCCGATGATCGTCTGGTCACCCGAAACCCAACGGATCATCGCCTGCAAGATCGAGCCCATGCCGAGCGTCGCGATGAAAGAGTCGATCCGGAACTGGTTGATCAGCAGACCGTTCGCGGCACCCGCTGCGGCACCCGCGAGAAGCGAGACGGCAATGGCCGTCGGCACGCCCACCCCATGCACGCCCACGAGCCAGGCGACCATGATCGACGCCAGTCCGAGCGTGAAGCCGACCGACAGGTCGAATGCCGCTGCGGCCAGCGGCACAGTCACGCCGATCGCGAGCATCGCGGTGATCGCCTGTTCGCTGAGGAGGGTCTTCAGCGTCGTCGTCGTCAGGAACGTGTCCGGTGTCCAGACGCTGAAGATGAGCACGATGAGGATGCCGACATAGACGGCACTGATTCGGCGGAAGGACAAGTACGACACGCGGGCCGCCATCAGCGAAGGGTCTGCGCGACGATCGAGGGTTCGTCAATGGCGGCGCCCGCGAGCTCTGCGGTCACTACCCCGCCGGAGAGCACGAGCACGCGGTCGCAGAGCGTCGCGAGCTCCTTCGCCTCCGTCGAGCACATCACGATCCCGGTCCCACCGGAGGCCGCCTCTCGGAGCACGCGGTAGATCTCGGCCTTCGCGGCGACGTCGACGCCTCGCGTCGGTTCGTCCAGGAGCAAGACTTGGGGCGCGGTGCGAAGCCATTTTGCGAGCGCGACCTTTTGCTGGTTGCCGCCGCTCAGCTGTGCGACGCGCCGGTCGAGCAATGGGGGGCGCACGTCCAGTCGCTGCACCCACTCGCGAGCCTCGGAACGCTCTGCGTTTCGGTCGAGGCGCCACCGCCCCCAAAGTCCTTTCAGACGAGGAAGCGTGAGGTTCTCCCGCACGTCGAGAACCCCGATCAACGACCGCGCCCGGTCGCCCGGCAGCAGGGCGATCCCAGCCGCCATCACGCTCCGCGGCGAGATTCCCTTGAGGGTGCGGCCGGCGACGGCGATCGAGCCAGCCAGCGGCGGAGGGGCGCCGAAAAGGATGTTCACGACCTCTTCGCGGCCAGAGCCGAGGAGGCCGGCGATACCGAGGATCTCGCCCTTGTGGAGATCGAAGTCGAGACACCGCAGCGTCGCTCCCTGAAGCCCACGAACGGCGAGGAGCGTGTCGGGGCGCAGCTGCCGGGGGTTCGGCTGCATCGCTGCGATCTCTCGCCCCGCGATTAGCGTGACGAGCCGCTCAGGGGTGAAGTCGGCTGCCGCACCCTCGGCGACGAGAGCGCCTTCCCTCAGCACGCCGATCCGATCCGCAACACCGAGGACCTCCTCCAGTCGGTGTGACACAAAGAGCACGGCGCCCCCGGATGCCGCCGTCCTGCGCACCGACGTCAAGAGGACCTCCACCTCGCCGGGGTGGAGCGCTGCCGTAGGCTCGTCGAGCACGAGCAGCGTTCCGCGCTCGTCCGATTGCGACAGGGCTCGTGCCACGGCGACCACGGTTCGCTCGCCCGGACTGAGTTCGCCCACGGGCCGCCGGACGTCCACGGCCAAACCGAAGCGGGCCAAGCTCGCACGAGCGGCCTGGTACTGCGCCCGCCAGCGAATCCGTCCAGCGGCGCCCCTGCAATACCCGCTTCCGCCGATGGCGAGGTTTTCCGCAGTGCTGAGACCCTCGATGAGCCCTAGGTCCTGATGAATGAACCGCATCCGGCTCGAGCGGTGTCCACCGCTCGAGCCAGCCTGCAGAAGCTCCCGTCCGGCCACCACGATGCTGGCCCCCGGGTCGGGCTTGTGGTACCCGGCCAGCACTTTGATCAGGGTGGATTTCCCGGACCCGTTGTGACCGACCAGCCCGTAGATCTCACCGGCACGGATCTCCATCGAGACCGTGCGCAGTGCGACCTGGCTCTCGAACGTCTTGCTGAGCTGGCTGATCGTGAGTAGAGGCTGAGGTAGGTCTAGACCCCCCACAAAGCCCTGAACTTCGCTTTGTAGTCGACACCGAACGGCGGAGGCGACTGTGGATTGAAGTTCAGGTTGCCCTTGCGGATCCATTGCGTCGGGTTTGGCGGCACCGTCACCGCCTGCCCCGCCAGCGCGCGTGCCGCGATGTCCAGCACCTGCCAGTAGGTGACGTCGAGGAAGCTGATCAGGTTCGCGGCCTCCTGACCATTCTTGACGTACTGCATGTTGACGCGCGACCCCTGAGTGCTGATCAGCTTCTTGCCGCTGATCCCGGCACTCTTCAGTGCTTGCGGAACTCCGACCTCGAGATCACCGAACTGCGAGAGGACGTAATTCACATCGGGGTTCGCCTGCAGGTAGCTCACGACCTTGCCGGGAATGACCCGGCCGATCTCGGCAGCCTGGACGTTCAGGACATCGATCTCGCACCCGGAGCACAGGCGGCGCAACTCGCGCTTGAACGAGTCCGACGCGTAGTTGAGCGCTGCAAACTCAGGTGTCTGGATATAGACGACCTTCGTCGGCTTCGCGCTGACGTCGACATAGACATAACGCGCCAGGAGCCTGCCGATCTTCGTGAATTCCTTCGGCGGGAAGACGACCGCCGTGACGCCCTTTGGATTCGGCGGCGCCGTGGCGTAGAGGATCACCTTCGTCCCGTTCTTCACGAGTTGATCGAGTTGCTTCCGGAAGAGCTGTGGCGGGATCGCACCCGAGACGAGCGCAGCCGGCTTCTCTGCGACAGCCTGGTTGAACGCCCGCGCAATCGCATCAGGCGTCGCACCGGTATCGAGCGCCTTGAACCGCATCCCGAGCGCTCGAGCCGCATTCCCGTACTCCTTCGATGCCTCGACGCAGATCGGAGCAGCGCAACGCATGTGAATGAAGAGCTTCCCGGCAGGTCGCGCTACGAGCTTGCTCGTCTGCCCGATGTCGGTCGGCCGCCTGAGGAGGCCCTGGATCTCTGCCTTGAGCGCCGGCAACGCCGGAGTTGCTGCCGCGACATTGGCCGTCTCGGGCCGCATGTCAGTCGAGCTCAGTCCGGATACTGCGAGTGCCAGCGCACCCACCACCATCGCTGCACCGAGCAAGACCAAGCGCGGTGACCGTCCTCTCGAGCGTGACGCTGTCATCAAGACGCCTCCTCCATTCAACTCGCCGTCAAGGTTGCTTGGAGCGGGTCTCGCACACGGCACGTGTTCGACCTAGTCGCGATTCATACTTACCCACGGACCGCGTTGTCAAGTGCCGCTGCACACTTCTGTCTCTTAAAGATTCACGCTTTGCCCTGCGAGCAGAGCTGACAACCGTGGATATCAGTGATGCGTCAGCGCTAGGAGAACTCGCGGCCGCGCGCGTCGGTGTCCTGCGGCTCCTCGGGGAGGTCGAGCGCAACGCCGCCCTCGCCGAGCGGCCGCCGAGGCGGACCGCCCGGCACGAGCGCGGGCTGGTCGTCGGGCGGCGCGGCGGGCGGCTCTGGCGGCCAGAGCCCCAGGGCTCGTTTGATCCGCCGCCAGAAGCCGCCCGGGCGCATTGCCTAGTAGTGGATCCCGTGCGCCGCGTCGAGCTCGCGCAGGCGGCGGATTCGCTCCTCCATCGGCGGGTGCGTCGAGAAGAGCGCCGCCATGCCGCGCCCGCTGAGCGGGTTGGCGATGTAGAGGGCCTCCGTGGCCGGGTTGACCTTCATCGGCACGGCCTCGACGCCGCGCTGCAACGTCGCGAGCGCCTCCGCCAGCGGGCGCGCCTCGCCCAGGTATTGCGCCGCCGTCGCGTCCGCGAGGTACTCGCGCTGCCTGGAGACGGCGAGCTGGAGGATCATCGCGGCCAGGGGCGCGACGATGATCGCGACGAGCACGCCGACGATGCCGAGCGGATTGTTGTCCTCGTCGTCGCTGCCGCCGAAGAACATCGAGAACTGGAGGATGTTCGCGATCGCGGCGATCGCAGCGCCGATCATCGCCGCGATCGTCGTCACGAGGATGTCGCGGTTGGCGATGTGGGCCATCTCGTGCGCGAGCACGCCGCGCACCTGCTCGCGGGGCAGGTAACGCAAAAGGCCCTCGGTGACCGCAACCGCAGCCTTCTTGGGGCTGCGGCCCGTCGCGAAGGCGTTCGGCTGCTCCGACGGGATCAGGTAGACCGACGGCATCGGCAGCCCGGCGCGACCCGCGATCTCCTCGATGTCCTGGTAGAGCTCAGGCGCCTCGCTCCGGCGGACAGGGCGCGCCTTGCTGGCCTTCAAGGCGAGCTTGTCCGAGAACCAGAACATCACGAGGTTGAAGAGCACCGCGATGCCGGCGAAGAGGACGATCCCGCTCGAACCGCCGAACATGTAACCGAGCCCGACGAAGAGCGCGGTGAGCCCGGAGATGATGATCCAGGTCCGGGCCTGCGTCATGAATCTGGTACGGGTGATCGACATGGTGGTGTCGGTATTCCTTTCCGGCTGAATGAATGTCGCTTGTTCAGCCGGAAGTTTCTCCCGCCGCCGTTTTGCTCGAGTGGCGGCCTGCGCGCCCGGGCCGAAGCCGTGATGACGAGCGCGCCCGTTCGGGGATAGTGCCTTCCGGCAACCCGAATCGTAGCCTTCCAGCGGGTCGCGACGTGTTGTCGAGCCGTTAAACCGCGACCCGCTCGAGCTCCCGCGCCCGCACCGCGACGATCTCGAAGCGGCAGTCGAGCCCGCGGAGATCCGGATTGCGCGCGAGCCAGGACTCGGCGGCCCGGTGCAGCCGCCGCAGCTTCTCCTCGTCGACCATCTCGAGTGGGTCGCCGAAACCGCCGGCCGTCTTGCCCTTCACCTCGCAGAACACGAGCCGCCGGCCGCGCCGCGCGATCACGTCGAGCTCGTAGCCGCCCGCCCAGACGTTCGTGCCCAGGATCCGGTAGCCGCGCAGGCGGTAGTGGCGGGCGGCGCGGCGCTCGATCTTCTTACCGGCTTGGGACGTACTCAAGTTTGCGGGCCTCGGGCGCGCGGGCGGCATAGGCGAGCGCGTTGAACGAGAGGCGGTGCTGGTCGCTCGGCCCGTGCTCCCGCACAGCGGCCGAGTGCCCGGGCGTGATGTAGCCGACGTGCCGGGCGAAGCCGTAGCGGGGATAGAGGGCGTCCAGGCGCCGCATCACCCGGTCGCGCGTGACCTTGGCGATGATCGAGGCCGCCGCGATCGCGGCGCTCTTCGTGTCGCCGTCGACGACCGCCCGGTGCTCCGGCGCCGCCGGGCCGAGCCGGAAGCCGTCGACGAGGCATGCCTCCGCCGGCGGCGCCAGGTCGCCGAGCACCGACCGGAGGCCCCAGAGGTTCGACCGGTGCAGGCCGTTGCGGTCGATCTCGGTGCAGGGAATGACCCTGACGCTGATCCGCGCTGCACAACCGACGACGGCGCGGAAGAGCTCCTCGCGCTCTGCGGGCGAGACCTGCTTCGAGTCGTTCAGGGCGGCCAGGGGACGGACGCGATGGTCGCGCAGGCACTCGTAGTCGAGCAGGACGCCGGCGACGACGAGCGGACCCGCGAGCGAGCCGCGTCCAGCCTCGTCCGCGCCCGCGACGAAGCGGGCGCCGAGCTTGCGATCGTAGGAGAGGAGCCTCTGGCCGGAGGAGCGCGCCACGCGACGAGGATAGCGCCGGCGTCAGCCGGCGTCCGTCACGGGAGCGTGACTACTTCGTCTCGGCTTCGTCGCCGGCGGGAGCCTCTTCCGGCTCCGCCGCCGCAACCGGCTCAGCGTCCGGCTCAGCGTCCGGCTCGGGCTCGGCCTCGGCGGGCTCCTCGGCCTCTGCCTCGAGCTCGGCCGCCGCACCCGGCTCGGCCTCGGGCACGGGCTCTGCCGCCGCCTCGGCCTCCGCAGCCTCCGCGGCCGCTGCAGCTTCCGTCGCGGCGAGCTCGGCGGCGAGCTCTGCGGCCGCTGCGGCCTGCGTCTCCTCTGCCTCGGCCTTCGCGGCCGCAGCCTGGGCGGGCGTCAAGCGCAACTCGCGGACGCGGGCCTTCTTGCCGACCTTCTCGCGCAGGTAGTAGAGCTTCGCGCGGTTGACGTCGCCGATCGCGCCGACCTCGATCTTCTCGATCTTCGGCGAGTGCACCGGGAACGTCCGCTCGACGCCGACCCCGAACGACTGCTTGCGCACCGTGAAGGTCTCGCGCGCGCCGGAGCCCTGGCGCTTGATCACGATCCCTTCGAACACCTGGACGCGGCGGCGCTGGCCCTCGATCACCTGAAAGTGCACGCGCACGGTGTCGCCCGCCTTGAAGCGGGGCACGTCCTTGCGCAGCTGGCGCTGCTCGATGCTCTGGATGATCGTGCTCATGGCAAAGGGGGCCCGTCGGCCGGCGGCGAATGGTAGCGAAAACTCAGCGGCCGGCGTCTCCGGCGACGCGGTGGCGTCAGCGGATGCTGATGCGATTGGGCGGCCAGTAGGTCGCGAAGACCTTGCCGACCAGGTTCTTCCGCGGCACCGTGCCCCACTCCCGCGAGTCGCAGGACTGCGAGCGGTTGTCGCCCATCATGAAGTACTGGCCCGGCGGGATCTGGAAGGTCTCCGGGCCGCGCGAGTCACGGCGGTTGGGAGCGATGTACGGCTCCTCGAGCCGCCTGCCATCGATGTAGACGTAGCTGAGGCCCTTCTCGGTGCGGAGCTCGAGCCGCTCGCCCGGCAGCCCGATCAACCGCTTGACGAAGGTCCCGCCCGCGCCGCAGCGCGCCCGGGCCGCCGGCGGCGTCTCGAAGACGACGATCTCGCCGCGCCTGGGGTCGCGGATCCGGTAGAGAAAGCGGTTTGCCAGCACGCGGTCAGAGAAGCGAGCCTCACAGCCGTGGGCGGGCCGGGCGCAGTGCAGCGTCGGCTCCATCGAGGAGGACGGGATCCGGTACGGGTTGACGACCCAGGCCTTGATCGCGAGGACGATCGCGATCGCGCCGACGATCGTGACGATCCAGTCGATCGTGATCCGCAGGCCGTGCGGCAGGCCCTGCGTCAGGCGGTCGACGGGATTCCGCGAGTGGCGGCGCGGCGCGACCGGCCGCGGCGGCGGGGAGCCGGACGACAGCGAGCGATCGTATTCGGCGCGACGGAGCGGGTCGCTCAGCGTCTGATACGCCGACTGGAGCTCGCCGACGCGCTCGTCGCTCCATGCGGTGTCGCTCTTGCGCGCGAACGCCTCGTCGATCTCGGAGCGCGTCGCGACCCGGCTGACGCCGAGCGTCTCGTAGTGGTCGATCATCGCGCGCTCCGCTCGCGGCTCTGCTCGTTGCGCCACTCGTCGACGCGACCGTGATTGCCCGAGAGGAGGACGTCGGGCACCTTCCAGCCGCGGAACTCGGCCGGACGCGTGTAGTGCGGGTACTCGAGCCCGCCGTCGAGCGCGGTCGAGAAGCTCTCCTGCTCACCCGAGCCCTCGGCGAGCGCTCCCGGCAACCGGCGCGCGATCGTGTCGAGCAGCACCATCGCCGGCAGTTCGCCGCCCGAGAGGACGTAGGGGCCGATCGAGATCGCGTCGGAGCAGAGGTGCGTGACGATCCGCTCGTCGAACCCCTCGAAGCGCGACGAGAGCAGCGTCAGCGCAGGCTCGACCGCGAGCTCCTCGACGACCTCCTGGGTCAGCTGTCGACCCTGGGGCGTCAGCGCGATCACGCGCTGGGTCGGAGCTTCGGCGTAGACGGCGTCGAGCGCGGCGGCGACGACGTCGACCCGCAGCACCATCCCGACCCCGCCGCCGTAGGGCTCATCGTCCACCTGACCGCCTCGAAGCGGAGTCGTGTCCCGGTAGTTGAAGAGGCGCAGATCGAGCTCGGTGCCGAGCACTGCGGCGAGCGGCCGCTGCTCGGTCATCCACGCGAACGCGTGCGGAACCTGGGTGAAGACGTCGATGCGCAAGGCCGAATGAGGTTACTCGTCGTCGGCGAAGCCACGCGCCACCAGCACGCGGCCGCCTGGGAGGTCGACCTCGAGCACGCACGACTCGACGAGCGGGAGCAGCAACCCGGAGTCGAGGACGAGGGCGTCGTTCGCGGGCGGGCTCTCCACGTCGGTCACAGTTCCGAGCACGCGGCCGCCTTCCTCCTCGACGGTGAGGCCGACGAGCTGAAAAACGTAGTAGGCATCCTCTTCGGGCTCGGGCAGCTCCTCGCGCGGGACGGCGAGCGTGGCCCCGCGCGGAACCTCGCGGTCGAGCTTGATCACGACGCGTCCCCCCGCCCCCCGCTTGGAGCTCGTGACCTCGGCCTGCTTCCCGTCCACGAGCAGCAACGCGCCGACTGCGAACCGCTCCGGCGCCTCGCTCGCGCCCTCGACGAAGAAGGAGCCGTCGATCCCGTGTGGCCGGCCGACCCGCCCGACGGTGACGGGATTACTCGACAATTTCGAGCACGACGCGCCGGCGCGAGCCCGCAGCGCTGGCGCGCACGATCGTGCGCAGTGACCGCGCGAGCCTGCCCTGGCGGCCGATCACCTTGCCGCGATCCTCGGGTGTGACGTACAGCTCGAGCACGGTCGCGTCCTCGCGCTCGATCTGCTCGACGCGGACGGCGTCAGGGTCGTCCACGAGCTGGCGGGCGAGCCAGGCGAGCAGTTCAGCCACCGATGCCGGCGGCCTTGATCAGCTTCGAGACGGCGTCGGAGGGCTGCGCGCCCTTGCCCAGCCAGTCCTTCACCTTCGCCTCGTCGAGCTCGATCGTCGACGGATCCGTCTGCGGGTTGTAGCGGCCGACGATCTCGATGAAGCGGCCGTCGCGCGGGGAGCGCGAGTCGGCGACGACGACGCGGTAGATCGGGTTCTTCTTCGAGCCGACTCGCGTCAGCCTCATGCGTACTGCCATTCGGGCTATCTCCTACCTGTCTTGGTCAATTGCCCGGGAAGTGTAGGCATCTTTCCCTTCCCCATCTGCTTCATCATCTTTTCCATCTGCTTGCGGGCGGAGAGCAGCTTGTTCACGTCCTGGATCGTCTGCCCGCTGCCTGCGGCGATCCGTTGCCGGCGGGAGCCGTCGATCAGGTGCGGACGGCTGCGCTCCTGCGGGGTCATCGAGAGCACGATCGCCTCCACCCGGGCCAGCTGGCGCTCGTCGATGTCCACGTCCTTCAGCTGGTTGCCGAGCCCCGGGATCATCTTCAGCACGCCCTGGAGCGGACCCATCTTCTTCAGCATCCTCTGAGCGGAGAGGAAGTCGTCGAAGGTGAAGATGCCGGCGCGCATCCGGGCCTCCATCGCCGCCTGCTCGTCCTCCTCGACGGCGGCCTCCGCCTTCTCGATCAGGGTCAGCACGTCCCCCATGCCGAGGATGCGCGAGGCCATCCGATCGGGGTGGAACTCCTCGAGCTGGTCGAGCTTCTCTCCGACCGAGACGTACTTGACCGGCTTGCCGGTGACCGCGCGCACCGAGAGCGCGGCGCCGCCGCGCGCGTCGCCGTCCAGCTTCGTCAGGATGACGCCGTCGAAGGCGACGCGCTCCTGGAAGGCCTGGGCGACGTTCACCGCCTCCTGGCCCGTCATCGCGTCCAGCACGAGCAGGACGTTCGTCGGCTTCGACGCGTCGCGGACGCGAGCGAGCTCGTCCATCAGGGCTTCGTCGATGCTCAGGCGGCCGGCGGTGTCGAGGATGACGACGTCATGCCCGGCCTCGCGTGCGGCCTCGATCCCGTACTTCACGACCTCGACCGGATCCTGCGTGTCCTTGCGGTAGACGGGTATCTGGATCTGGCGCCCGAGCTGCTCGAGCTGGTCGATCGCGGCAGGCCGCTGCAGGTCGGCCGCGACGAGCGCCGGCTTCTTGCCCTCCTTGCGGAGGAGCAGCGCCAGCTTGCCCGAGGCGGTCGTCTTGCCCGCGCCCTGCAGACCGGCGAGCAGGATCACCGTCGGCGGGCGGCCGAAGGCGAGCCGCGAGTCTCCGGAGCCCATCAGCGCCGTCAGCTCCTCGTGGACGATCTTCACGACCTGCTGGGCCGCGTCGAGGCCTTTGAGGACGTCCTGGCCGCTCGCGCGCTCCTTGACCTGGGCGACGAAGTCCTTGACGACCTGGAAGTTGACGTCCGCTTCGAGCAGCGCGAGGCGGATCTCGCGCATCGCCTTCGAGATCGCCTCCTCGTCAAGCCGGCCCTTGTTGCCCAGGCCGCCGAGAGCGTGCTGGAGCTTGTCTGACAGGGTGTCGAACACCGGCAGTCAGTGTAGACGCGGCCGTGAGGGCCTAGTGACACCCTGTTACAAGGACGGTTTGGCGAAACACCGGTGTGCCTCCGGGCCGCTCCGCCAAACCCTCCAAGCTCTCAGGGCGCCGCCACGCCGCGCTGAACGTCTGTCCCTTGGCTAGCCGGCGACGAGGGCGCGCGCGAAGTCCCACGGGTCGAACGGGCGCAGGTCGTCGAGCCCCTCGCCGACGCCGATCAGCTTCACCGGTAGGCCGAGCTCGTAGGCGATCGCAACCGCGATCCCACCTTTCGCGGAGCCGTCGAGCTTCGTCAGCGCGACCCCGGTCACGCCGACCGTCTCGCCGAAGAGCCGGGCCTGCTGGAGGCCGTTCTGGCCGGTCGTCGCGTCGACGACGAGCAGCGTCTCGTGCGGCGCGCCGTCCAGCCTGCCCTCGATCACGCGGCGCACCTTCGCCAGCTCCTCCATCAAGTTCGACTGGGTGTGCAGGCGGCCGGCGGTGTCGACGATCGCGACGTCCTTGCCGCGGGCGCGGGCCGCCTCGACCGCGTCGTAGGCGACCGCGGCCGGGTCCGCTCCCTGTGCTGCGCCGACGAAGTCGGCCTCGGCGCGATCCGCCCAGATCTCGAGTTGCTCCTCCGCCG
>JAWVCV010000112.1:0-2772 GCA_033858115.1 Gaiellaceae bacterium | reverse complement strand
CGGCGCCCGCACGTCGAGCGCGTCGCCTTCGAAGCCGAGCAGCGCCACGTAGGCGGTTCCGAGCAGCGCGACGGCGACGGGCACCGCGAGCGCGACCCCGACCGCGAGGCCGGCAACCACCAGCACGACCGCCGTCGCCGTCAGCGCCGCGTTCCCGCGCACGAGCAGGCCCTCGTCCGCCGCGAGCGCCAGCCAGCCGCCGAGGCATGCGGCCAGGAGAGCAGACGCGGTCGCGGCCGCTACGCGCGCACGAGCCGAGCGTGACGCCGGAATGACCTCACCCCCTCGAGCGACGCTTCGAGCGGCAGATCGTCGCGCCAGGTCGCAACTGCGACGCCAAGGCGCTCGTAGCGGGCGCGGAGCTCCTCGCGCCGCAGCAGCCAGAGCCTGTGCGCAAGCCGGTCGGCCTCGCTCTGCCCGGGTGCCGCGAACGCCACCGGTGAGACCTCGACGATCGCCAGGTCATAGCCTCTCGCGCGCAGGTCGGCGAGCGCCTCGACCGTCCGCTCGTCGAGGAGTGGCGAGATCGCCAGCACGAGCGCCTGCGCTGGGAGCGTCCTCGCCGGGATGATCGAGACGTCTTTCCACGCGTAGTTGAAGACGATCTCCGACTCGAGCAGCGAGTCGACGATCCGGTAGCGCTGGCCCAGCCCCATGCCCGGCGTCAGCCAGCGCAGGCTGCCGCCGAAGGAGACGAGGCCGACCCGGTCGCGGCGCTCCAGATAGCGCGTCGCGAGCGTCGAGGTCGCGCGCACGGCGAGGTCGAGCGTCGAGCGGCCGTCGGCGCGCGCCTCCGCGAACGTGTCGAGGAAGAGGATCACGTCGGCGTTGCGCTCGGGATGGCGGTCGTTGACGACGAGGCGGTCGCGCCGCGCGGTCGCGCGCCAGTTGATCGAGCGCACGCGGTCGCCGGGAGCGAACTCGCGGAGGTCGGCGAACTCGACGCCTTCGCCCTTCAACCGCGCCACGTCGTTGCCGGTCGACGGCTGGGTGGCCACGGGTGGGACGATCTTGCGCAGCGTCTCGGGAAGGGGGTAGACGCGGAGATGCGTGCGCTGGTCGATGCGGTCCTCCCAGACGAGCGCACCGAGACGGTCGCGGGCGCGCACGCGTATGTCCCCGACCTCGTAGTTGCCCCAACGCACGCAGCGGAGGCGCAGCTCCAGCGTCCGCTCGTCCTCCCGACCGAGCCTGATCGACTGGATGGCGTGGCCGGAGACGACCTCGAGCCCGCTCTGCAGCACGAGCTGGAGCTCGAGTCGCTCGACCGGCCGCTCCGCGGCGATGACCAGCTCGATCCCGATCTCGTCGTCCTCGAGCGCGCGCTCCCGGTCGAGAGTGAGCCAGGCCCGCAGCACCGGCGGCCGTGCGAGCCGGAGCCCGAGCGCGAGGAGCAGCGCGAAGGGGACCGCGAGCACGACCGGCTCGGGCCTTTCCAGAGCGAGCGCCGCGAGCACGAGGAGCGCCGTCAATGCGGCGTACGCCGTCACGCGCGGCGACGCCGAGCCGCTCATTCCGCTGCGGGAGCCGGTTCTTCGGCGGCGGGGGTCGGCACGCTCTCGAGCAGCTCCCGCACGACGTCGTCAGCGGAGAGCCTCTGCACCCACAGCTCCGGCTTCAGCATCAGCCGGTGCGCGAGCGCCGGCACCGCGACGGCCTTGACGTCGTCGGGCGTGACGAAGTCTCGTCCCGAGAGGGCGGCCTTGCCGCGGGCCAGCTTCAGCATCGCCAGGCTGCCGCGGGGGCTGGCGCCGACGGCCGTCGAACCGCTCGTCCGTGTGGCGGAGACGAGGTCGACGATGTAGCCGCCGACCGTCTCGCCCACGTGCACCTGCTCGATCGCTGCCTGCAGCTCGAGCAGGGTCGGGCCGTCGATCAGCGGCTCGAGCTCGATTTCGTCGTCGCGTCGCTCGAGCCGGCGGGAGAGCACCTCCCACTCGTCGGACTTGCTCGGGTAGCCGAACGAGACCCGGAGCAGGAAGCGGTCGAGCTGCGCTTCGGGCAGGGGGTAGGTGCCCTCGTACTCGATCGGATTCTGGGTCGCCAGCACGAGGAAGGGCCGCGCGAGCGGGTGGGTGACGCCCTCGATCGTCACCTGCCGCTCCTGCATCGCCTCGAGCAGCGCCGCCTGCGTCTTCGGCGGGGCGCGGTTGATCTCGTCCGCGAGGAGCAGGTTCGTGAAGATCGGGCCCGGCCGGAACTCGAAATCTGCGTCGCGCTGGTTCCAGATCGAGGATCCCGTGACGTCGGAGGGCATCAGGTCCGGCGTGAACTGGATCCGGTTGAAGCCCGTGCTCGTCACCTGTGCGAACGAGCGGGCGGCCAGCGTCTTCGCCAGGCCGGGGTAGTCCTCGAGCAGCACGTGGCCGTCGGCAAGCAAGCCGAGCAGCACCAACTCGAGCGCGTCCCGCTTCCCGATCACGGCGCGCTCCACCTCGTCGAGCAGCCTCGACGCGTGCTCCTGGACGGCCCGCAGGTCCATCAGAGCGACTCCAGCGCGGCGACCGCCCTGGCGAGCGGGGCGAGCCCGATCCCGGGTGCGAAGCGGTCGTCCGGCGGCTCGCGGTCGCCACGCACGATCTCCCAGGCGTCTTCGCCGAGCGCTCGCCGTGCCGCCTCCGGCTGCCGGTCGATGTCGATGCCGCGGCGGGAGGTCAGCAGCTCGGCCGCAGTCCGGCGCAGCGACGGGCGCAGGCGGTAGTGCAGGTCGAACGCCGTGGTCATGCCGAGCGCGACCTCGCGCTCGATCTTCGTCAGCTCCGGCAAGCGCTC
>JAWVCV010000111.1:0-2601 GCA_033858115.1 Gaiellaceae bacterium | reverse complement strand
TCGAGCCGCGCCATCGCCTCGCGGTCGACCAGCTCGGGCGCCTGCGCGAGCACGAGGGACGTCTCGTACCGCCCCGCATGGCACTCGCCGAGCTTGAACTCCTCCGTCAGCCGCTGCGCGCGCTCCTTTCGCGTCAGGTCGAGGTAGCCGGCGTGGATGCCCTGCTCCTCGAGCTCGTCGATCGCACGGTGGAGCGTCTGCACGTGCTCGGGCTCGAAGTGGTTGTTCACGAGCACGACGTGCGGGAAGCCCTGGCCCGCCAGGGACGCGCACACATCGACGACGATCGCCTTGAGCGTCGCCTCGCTCACGTGGATCGCCCCGGCGAAGCCGACCGTGTAGCGCGTGACGGCGTAGGAGAGCGTCGGCAGGATCAGCACCTTCAGCTCCGGGTCGCCGGCGAGCCGGCGCGCGACGCGCTCGGCGGTCCCGATCGAGATGATCGGATCGGTCGCAAGCGGGGAGTGCGGGCCGTGCGGCTCGGTCGACCCGACCGGCCAGAGCAGCACCGGCACGCGGGGCGAGTCCAGGATCTCCTGGATCCGGACGTAGGGCAGCTCGGCGAAGTAGAGCTCCTCGCTCACGCCGGCTCCGCGGGCCGGACGGCGACCGTGATTCGCGATGTCGCGCAGAGCGCGCCCGTGGCGTCTGTGAAGCGCACGTCCCACACCCACGTCGTGCGGCCGCGGTGCAGGCGGGTCGCCTCGGCTCGGATGAGGCCGCTCGAGACGGGCCGAAAGAAGCTCGTCAGGTTGGAGAGCCCGAGCGCCTGGTGCCCGTCGGGCAGGACCGCCACCGCGGTCGCATGGGAGGCGAGCGACTCCGCGAGCGCCGCGTAGACGCCGCCGTGAACGACGCCGAGCGGCTGGCGGTGGCGGTCGTCGATCTCGACGTGAGCGTGCGCCACGTCCGGCTCCAGGTCGGTGAGCTGGAACCCGAGGGCCTCGTCGAGCGTCACGGGATCACCGCCGTGCAGACGATCTCCACGACCGCGGCCGGGTCGTAGAGATTCGAGACCTCGAGGAGCGAGATCGCCGGATAGTGGCGGCCGAAGACGGTGCGGTAACGCTCACCGATCTCGCGCCGGCCCGCGCGGTAGGCCTCGATGTCGGTCGTGTAGATCTGCATCGAGACGACGTGCTCGGGCGCGCCGCCCACGGCTCGCAGCGCGGTGGCAACGTTCTGAAGCGCGAGCTCGAGCTGCTCCGCGATCGTGTCCCCGCGGCAAACGCCGTCGGTGTCGCTCGCAATCTGTCCTGCGACGAACACGAGGCGCCCCGGGGCGGCGACGATGGCGTGGGTGTAGCCGGCCGGCTCGGGTAGACCCTCCGGATTGACGAGCTCGTGCGAGCCGGTCACAGGCCGGTGCTCCTGCGCCGGCGGAGCCCGCCTTGCTGCTGGATCCGATCGATCGAGATCGCGACGATCAGGATCGCGCCGGTCACCACTTGCTGCCAGAAGCTCGAGACGGCGGCGATCGAGAGCCCGTTCTGGAGCGTGCCGATGAAGAGGACGCCCACAGCCGTGCCGGTGACGCCGCCCACGCCGCCGAGGAAGCTCGTGCCGCCGAGCAGGACGGCGGCGGCCGCGTCGAGCGGCGTCGACTCGCCGACGAGCGGGCTCGCCGCGCCGAGCCGCCCCGCCTGGATCACCCCTGCGATCCCGGCACACAGGCCTGCGATCGCGTAGACCATGATCAGCGTCCGCGCCACGTTGATCCCGGACAGGCGCGCGGCCGTGATGTTGCCCCCGACCGCGTAGACGTCGCGGCCGAAGTACGTCCAGCGGAGCACGACGAGACCGACGACATAGGTCGCGATCATGATCCAGACCGGGTACGGGACGCTGGCGAGCTTGCCGAAGCCGATCCCGTCGACGAAGCCGGAGGTGATGTACGTCGTCTCCGTGTCGGACCAGATGTTCACGACCCCGCGATAGAGCGACAGGGTGCCGAGCGTGACGACGAAGAAGGACAAGCCGACCTTGCCGATCAGCACGCCGTTGACGGCGCCGCCGATCAGCGCGGCGATCAGGCAGGTGAGCAGCACCGCCAGAGGCGCAGGCAGCCCCCAGTCGTTGAAAAGGGTCGAAAGGACGATCCCGGAGAGGGCGAGCAATGAGCCCACAGACAGGTCGATGCCGCCGGTGAGCACTACGAAGGTCATCCCGATCGAGACGATGAAGAGGATCGAGCTCGACGTGAGCAGGTTCTCGATGTTCGCCTGCGAGAGGAAGTCCGGCTGGGTCAGAGAGAAGTAGGCGAAGATCCCGACGAGGAGGAGCAGGACGACCGCATAGCGGCTCGCCGCCGACCAGACGCCGGCCGCATGGTCGCGCACGCGCTGCCGCTCCGGGTCCGCCACTGGCGCCTCGGCGCTCACCGATGCCCTCCGGCGAAGTGGGCGATCCGCGCCTCGGTGGCCTCGTCCCGCGTCAGCTCGGCGGCGACGCGCCCCCGGAACATGACGATGACGCGATCGCAGAGCGTCAGCAGCTCCGGGTTCTCGGACGAGGAAACGAGGATCCCGACGCCGCTCTGGGCCACGTCGAAGAGTAACCGGTAGATCTCGCTCTTCGCGCCGACGTCGACGCCCCGGGTCG
>JAWVCV010000110.1:0-44395 GCA_033858115.1 Gaiellaceae bacterium | reverse complement strand
GGCCATGCGCGCGACTGGCTGGCGCTCTCGATGCTCGGCGACGAGGCGCAGGGCGCGGTCCGGCGCTTCCTCGACCGCTGACCACCGAGGGCTGAGGACTTAGTAGCTCAGAGCCACTAAGTCCTCGATCCCCTCTTCACGCGATCAGCAGCAGCTCTCGCTGCCGTCGCAGCAGTCACCACCTTCGCAACAACCGTTCATTCGGGCACCTCCTTTCATCGAGAGATGTCGATGTAGTTATATATCGACAGCTGTCGATATAGTTCAAGTCGTGAAGCAACTGCCCCTGATCGCCTGCTGCACCCCGCTCGCCAACGAGCTCTCCGACCAGCACGCGGGCGAGCTCGAATCGCTCTTCGGCGCTCTCGCGGACAAGAACCGCGTCAAGATCGTGAGCATGCTGCTCAACGCCGGCTCGGAAGCCTGCTGCGTCTGCGACCTGGAGCCGGAGCTCGGGATCAGCCAGCCGACGGTGAGCTATCACCTGAAGCGGCTCACCGACGTCGGCCTGCTCGAGCGCGAGAAGCGAGGCACCTACGCCTACTACCGGCTCGCGCCGAAGGCGCTTCAGCGCGTGCGCGCCCTCTTCGCCTGACCTTTAGGCTCTGCGCATGAGCGAGGTGCTGACGTCGCGCGAGGGCGCGGTGATGACGATCACGCTCAACCGTCCAGAGGTCTTCAACGCCTTCAACGCCGCGCTGCACGCCCGTCTGCACGCGGCGCTCGAGGAGGCGGCTGCTCCGGACGTTCGCGCCGTCGTGATCACCGGCGCGGGTCGCGGCTTTTGCGCCGGTCAGGACCTGAAGGAGTTCCAGGAGGTCGCGGGCTCGATTCGGGAGCGTCTGGAGGAGACCTATCACCCGAACATCCGCCTGATCCGCGCGCTCGAGAAGCCCGTGATCGCAGCGGTGAACGGGCCCTGCGCTGGCGCGGGCCTGTCCCTCGCGGCCGCGTGCGACCTCAGGATCGCGGCGGACGCCGCCACGTTCGTCCCGGGCTTCATCGGCATCGGCCTCGTCCCCGACTCCGGCGGCTCCTGGTTCATCCACCGGCTGCTCGGCTTCGCGCGGGCGTTCGAGTGGATGACCTCGAACCGGAGGCTCACCGCCGCAGAAGCTCACGCCTGGGGACTCGTCTCGGAGGTCGTGGAAGGAGCTGGGCTTCCTGCTCGGGCGGCGGAGCTCGGGCAGGACTACGCAGCGCTGCCGACCCGTGCGATCGGGATGACGAAGCAGCTCTTCGAGCACGCCTACACCGCGTCGCTCGAGGAGCAGCTCGAGCTCGAGGCGGCGCTGCAGCAAGCGGCGACCCAGACGGCCGACTTCACCGAGGGCGTGACAGCGTTTCTGGAGAAGCGGCCGCCGAGCTTCCGCGGCGTCTAGGCCCTAACCCGCGACGCACTCCTGAAGGCCGAGCTTCCGCGAGACGTCGTTGGCGGCCTGAGTCAGCGTCTCCGCGCGCTCGGCCTGCTTCTGCATCTCGACCTGGTCGTTGTCGGCGGCCGCGGCCGAGATCCGCGTTGCCGCGTCGGCCGTCTCATCCGTGAGACGGACGAGCTCGGCGTGGCGACCCACGAGCTTGGCGGGGGGCAGGAGCGTGCGCAGCTCGTCCGCGGACTGCTTGAGCGCATCGTGCCCGACCTTCATCTCCTGCGAGAGCTCGTTGAAGTTCGCGAAGTCGCCGAGGGCGTCCAACTTGCGCTCCGCCGCGACACAGCTGGCATTGGCGAGCCTCGTGTACTCCGAGCGGGAGAGCGGCCCCGGCGTGTCGTCGCTCCCGCCGCAGGCGGCCGCGAACGCGAGCAACAGGAGCAGGGCGAGGCGGCGCACGGCGTCAACGGTACCTGCCCTCGCCGCCGTCACCGGCTGCTCAGCCAAGCAGTGCGACGATCTCGGGCTCGTCGGGAAAGCGTCCCTCGCGCTCCTTCGAAAAGACAAGCTTGCCGTCCGCGAGCACGTCGAACTGCTTGGTCTTTCCTGCGATGATCGACGCGGGGATGCCCTGACCGTTCAGCGTGGCCGCGAGACTCGCGGCTCGTTCGTCGTAGCCCGCTCAGACCGGGCAGTAGTGGATCTCGACGGCCATGCGCGCAGCCTAGCGGGGCTCACACTCTTCGATGCCGGCTCGCCGGGCCTGCGTTCGCGCCTTCGCCGTCAGCACGCTCAGCTCGCTGCCGACCTCACGGACGGCGTTGATGTCGGTGTTGTCGGCTGCCCCTGCGAGGAGGCCGAGCTGGGTGTGCCGCCGCTCGAGCGTCTGCAGATACGCGGCGAAGGCGTCCTCGAATTCGGGCGGCGGGGTCAGGTCGCGCAGGTCGTCGAGCTCGTCGCCAACCGCATCCTTCGCCTGGCGGGCGTAGAGCTGCGTCTGGGTGAACGACTCGGGTGTGCCCAGAGCCCGCACGCGCTCGTTGGCCTTTCCGCAGATGGCCAGTGCGTCGGTGACGAAGTTCTCCCGGGAGTTGCCGCCGCCGCACCCGGCGAGGAGCGCGAGCAGCACGAGCGCGAACCCGCCGAGCCTGGTCGGGGCAGTCGCCATCGCGCCATTGTGGCCACTCGCAGCCGTACCGTGTCGCTGTGAGCGACACCCGCTATATCGGCCGCGCCAACCTCGCAAAGCGGCTGCAGGCGCTCGAGGGCGCGACCGGGCGTGTCAGCTATCGGGACGGCAGTGCCCGCATCGAGCTCGACGAGAGTGCTCTCACGATCACCCCTCCGTTCGGTCTCGACCACGTCGGCGCATACGAGGTGGTGCGCGCCGGGCCGCTGCTCGACGCCCTGGCAGCCGAGCCGATCGTCGCCGTCGTGCTCGTGCGGCTGGGCGGATTCGCGGTGGGCGTCTTCGAGGGCGAGCGGCTCGTCGCGTCGAAGGTCGGCTCCCGCTTCGTCAAGGGTCGCCACAAGAAGGGCGGCTCGTCGGCGAACCGCTTCCGCCGCCGCCGCACCGAGCAGGAGCGTGAGCTCATCGACGCGGCCGCTGGGGAGGCGGCGCGCGTGCTCGGCCCCTGGCGCCACCGCGTCGCGCACGTCGCGCTCGGCGGCGACCGCTCCGCCGTCTCGCGGACGCTGGCGTCGCGCGCCGATCTCGGCTGGCTGGAGCCGCTTGCGCTCGAGCGGTTCTTCGACGTCCCCGAGCCGCGTCTGCGCGTGCTCGAGGCGCTGCCATACCAGCTTTACGCCGCGAAGGTCGTCGAGGAGACGCTCTAGCCGAGCTGCACGAGGGTGGCGCCGTCGGCGGAGTCGCTCTCATGGCTGCCGACCAGCGGGTGCGACACGAGCTCGTCGCGGACCGCGGCGCGCACCGCGCCGGTGCCGCGGCCGTGGACGACGCGAACAGTCGTGAGGCCTGCCAGCGCGGCGTCGTCGACGAAGGCGCGAACCGCCTCCCGCGCCTCCTGCGCGCGCTGCCCGCGCACGTCGAGCTCGTCGCTGACGTCGCCGCGTGCGGCCGCGACAACGGTGACGGGCGCCTCCGGCTCCTGTTCGCGTCGCGCCGAGGGTTGAAGGCGCGCGAGCGGGACGCGCAACCGGTGGCCGGCCGGGCCGACCACCTCGGCCTCGTCGCCCTCGATCGCCGCGATCGTGCCGTGCACTCCGAGCGAAGGGGCTTCGACCGGATCCCCTGCCGCGAGCGGGCCCGTCACCGGCAGCGGCTCGTCGAGTGCGCCGATCGCACTCTCGACGCGCGCTGCGCGCTCGGATGCCGCGCCCAGCCGGCGGTCGCGCTCGCGGGCGGCAGCGGGGGCTGCGCGGCTCGCCTCTCGATCCCTGCGCCTGGCGATTCGGATCTCCTGGCGGAGGGCGGCCAGCTCCTCGCGAGCTGAAGCGAGGTCACGGCGGGCCTCTGCGGCCGCCCGCTCGCGCTCGGCCGCCGCCGACTCGCGGACGGCGCCGATCTCCGCCTCCAGCTCGGCCTTGCGGCCGCGCCCGGCTTCGGCGAGCTCCGCCGCATCCTCGCGCTCGCGGATCGCCTCCTCGCGCTCCGCGGCCGCCGTCCGCTCGGCCGCCTGCGCTTCCGCCAGGAGCTCCTCGATCTGCAGGCGCTCCGGCGCCACGCGGCCGCGCGCGTCCGCGACCACAGCGGCGTCGAGGCCGAGCCGCTCCGCGACCTGCAGCGCGTGCGACGTGCCCGGTCGCCCCAGAGCGATCCGGTAGAGCGCCGCGTGCGTGTCCGGGTCGAATCCGGTCGCGGCATTGGCGACGCCCGCGGTCGCGCTCGCCCACTCCTTCAACTCGGGGTAGTGCGTCGTCACGACTGTGAGTCGCGCCTGCTCCGCGAGCCTCGCCAGCAGCGCCTGCGCCAGCGCCGAACCCTCGACGGGATCTGTTCCGGACGCCAGCTCGTCGACGAGGACGAGCGAGCGCTCGCGTGCCGCCCCCAGGATCGCGACGAGGTTGGCGATGTGCCCGGAGAAGGTCGACAGGCTCATCTCGATCGACTGCGCGTCGCCGATGTCGGCGAGCACCTCGTCGAAAATGGGCAGCGCGGCAGTCTCCGCCGGCGGCCGCAATCCGGACTGGTGGAGCAGAGCGGCCAGGCCGAGCGTCTTCAGGGCCACGGTCTTGCCGCCGGTGTTGGGCCCGCTGATCACGAGGGCGCGCAGGTCGCCGAGCTCCAGGTCGATGGGGACCGCCGTACCCGCGTCGAGCAGAGGATGCCTCGCTGCAACCAGCCGGACCTCGTCCGAGACCTGTACCGGCGCTCCGCGCCAGCCGCGCGAGACGATGCCGCGCGCAAGGGCCAGGTCGATCTGGGCGGTTGCGGCCACGAGTGCGTCGAGCGCTCCGGCGCGCTCGCCGACAGCGGCCGAGAGCTCGCGCAGGATCCGCTCGACCTCCTCGCGCTCGGCCCCCGCGGCTTCCGACTGCCGGTTGTTGAGGTCGACCACGTCGAACGGCTCCACGAAAAGGGTCTGGCCGGAGTCGGAGGAGTCGTGGACGATCCCCGGCACGCTGCTCCGCGAGCTCGCCTTGACCGCGAGCACCGGCCGCCCGGCTCTCTGGGTGACGAAGTCCTCCTGCAGGTGCTCGCGAACGCCCGTCTTGCGCACCAGCTGCTCGAGCTTCTCGGCCACGCGCTGTCGGCCGGTGCGGAGCTCGACCCGCAGCTTGCGGAGCCGGGGCGAGGCGTTGTCCTTCAGATCCGAGCCGTCCGGCTCGACCGCGCGGTCGATCGACTTCACGAGCGGCGCGAGGCTCAGGTCGATCCCCGCGGCGAGCCCGCGGAGCTGCGCCGCGCCTTCGTGGCCGTCGAGTGCCGCGCGCGCCCGCACCGCGCCGCCGACGGTGTCGGCGACGGCCCGCAGCGCGCCGGCCGGGAGCGCGCCGCCGCGCGCCGCTTGGGCTGTCGCCTCGCGGATGTCGTGGATGCCGTCGAGCGGAGGCTCCTCGGCGGTGTCGAGCAGTCCGATCGCCTCCGCCGTCAGCTCCTGGCGGTACGCCACCTCTTCCGGATCGGGAGACGGCGCAAGCGAGCGCGCGAGCTCCACGCCGTGCTCGGTCGCCGCGGCACGCGCCAGCCGCTCGGCGATCGCGGGGTACTCGAGCGCGATGAGGGCGTTCTGGTCCACCCGACGAGTGTAGGACGGCGCCCGCCGAATCTGGCAGGCTCACGGGATGCCCTCCCTCCACGAATCGGTCGCGCACGAGGCTGCGGCGGCGCACGAAGCAGTGCCGCGACTTGCCGACGCGCTCGTCACGGCGGCGCTCTCGATCGCGGCCGAACGCGTCACCGCGCGCCGGGACTCGATCCTGGCGGCGAACGACGCCGACTTCGCCGGCGGCGCCGACCTCGATGCCGGGGCGCTCGACCGGCTGCGCCTGGACGGGCCAAGGCTCGAGGCGATCGGGTCGCAACTGCGCGACCTTGCCGCCCTGCCGCCGCTCGAGCGCGAGATCGGCTCCTGGAGGCTCTCGAACGGGCTCGACGTCTCGGAGCGCCGGATTCCGATCGGCGTCGTCGGCGCGAACTTCGAGGCCCGGCCGAACGTCGCGGTCGACGTCGCCGGACAGCTGCTGAAGAGCCTGAACGGCGCCGTGCTGCGCACCGGCGGCGCGGCGCTCCGCACCGTCACCGCCCTCGTCGACGAGGTGCTGCGCCCGGCGCTCGCGGAGGCGGGCCTGCCGCCGGAGGCGATCGGGCTCGTGCGCTCGCCGGACCGCGAGGGGGCTCGAGTGCTCGTCTCGCTGCCGCGGCTCGTGCCGCTCGTGATCTTGCGGGGGAGCGGCGAGACGACTGCGGCGCTCGCGCGGCACGCGGCGGAGCAGGGCGTCCGGACGCTTGCCCACGCGGAGGGCGGCGGCGTCCTCTACGTCGCCGAGTCGGCCGACCCACACAAGGTCGAGGCGATCATCGAGGCGAGCCTCGACCGGCTGGGCGTCTGCAACAGGCTCAACCTCCTGCTCGTCGACCGTGCGGGGGCCGCGGAGGTTCTCACGCGGGTCGTGCCGCTCCTCGCGGGGCTTGGGGTGGAGCCGCGAGGCACCGAGCGGGCCTGCGTCCACGCCGACATGGCGCCGCTCGACGTTCGCCTGGGGCACGAGTGGGCGAACGACGCCGAACGAGTGGCCACCGTCTCGGTCGACGTCGTCGACGGCCCCGAGGAAGCCGTTGCGATCGCGAACGGCGAGACCTCTGCGCTCGCGGCGACGATCGTCGCGGAGGACCGGGCCGTCGCAGAGCTCTTCCTCGATCGCTATCGCGGGACGGCCGGTTTCTGGCAGGCGCCGACGAGGTTCACGGACGGCTTTGCCCTCACCGGCGCGCCCGAGACCGGCATCAACGTCGACTGGGTGCCCGGCCCGCGCGGGCCTGTCACCTATCGGGATCTCTGGCTCCGCCAGTACCGCGTCGTCGGCGACGGCACGCAACGCCGTTGAAGCGTCCTCTCGTGGTCAAGTTCGGGTCGGCCCTCGTCGCCGACGGGCGCGGCCGTGTGCGTCGCGAGCTCCTGCGCGCGCGTGCGGCGGAGATCGCCGAGCTCGTCGGCGCCGGGACGCCGGTCTGCGTCGTTTCCTCCGGCGCGATCGCGCTCGGTCTGCCGCTGATGGGGCTGAGCGAGCGCCCGCGGGCGCTGCCGCGCATGCAGGCCGCTTCCGCCCTCGGGCAGTCCCGGCTCCAGCGCGCCTGGGAGGAGGTCTTTGCGCGCAACGGCATCCGGGCCGCCCAGGTGCTGCTCACCGGCAGCGAGATTGCCGACCGGCGGGCCTACGTGAACGCACGCGGCGCGCTCGACGCCCTCTTCGCGCTCGGCGCCGTCCCGGTCGTGAACGAGAACGACGCGACGGCGACCGACGAGATCAGCTTCGGCGACAACGACTCGCTCGCCGCCCAGGTCGCCGTGCTCGTCGGGGCGCGGCTGCTGGTCCTGCTGACGTCCGTCGAGGGCGTGCATACGCACGCGCCCGGCACGCCTGGGGCAACACTGATCAGCGAGGGCTCTGCGGCGCGCGGTGCGGCCTTCGGCGCCGGCTCCGCACTCGGCCGTGGCGGGATGGAGAGCAAGGTTCGGGCCGCCGAGCTCGCCGCGGCCGCCGGCATCCCGACGGTGATCGCCGGCGGCGCGGGCGGCTCCGTGCTCGGGCCGCTGCTCGCCGGGGAGGCGCGGGGCACCCGCTTCGCCGCCGCACCGGGGTCGGACTCGGCGTCCGCGTACAAGCTCTGGCTCCGCTTCGGCAAGCGGATCGCAGCGCGGCTCGTCGTCGACGAGGGTGCGAAACGGGCGGTGGTGGGTGGCGCGAGCCTGCTCGCCGTCGGGGTGGTGGGGTGGGAACCGGACTTCCGCGCCGGCGACGGAGTGGAGATCGTCGGCGCCGACGGCGTTCCGTTCGCCCGCGGGATCAGCGCTGTCGACGCGGGCGAGCTGGCCGGACGGCCGCCGAACGTGGAGGCCGTCCATCGCGACCGCCTCGTGCTCGTCCAGGGGACGCCCTAGGCCGCCGCCGATCTGTCACGATGGGTCCATGAGGCTTCGCCTCCCGTGGCTGATCGCGATGCCGCTCGCGGTGATCGGCACGCTCGCCGGTCATTCGGTGGGCTACTGGGCAGCGGTGCCGGACGCCCACGAGCGCGCGCACGTCCTCGCCTCGAGCGGGCACGGGTACCTGGCGTACGCACCGCTGGCGATCGCGCTGTGCACCGCGATCGCCGCGCTCGGGTTCGTCGCGATGGTGCTCGCTGCCGTCCGTCGTGAGCCCACCATCGGCCGCCGTCCGCACCTCGGCCTCGTCGCGGCGCTGCCACCCTGCGCCTTCGTGCTGCAGGAGCTGCTCGAGCGTTATGCGCACGCCGGGCACGTGCACTGGGGGCTCGTTGCGTCGGCGCCGTTCCTGCTCGGGCTTGCGACGCAGCTGCCGTTCTCGCTCCTGGCGGCGGCGATCGGCTTTGCGCTCGCAACGGCCGCCGAGCGAGTCGGGCAAGCCCTCAGGGGCGCGCACCGGCCGCGGCCACGCGCGCTCGCGATCACGTTCCTCACCTGGCTCTCCGTCGATCTACCGCGACTGGCAGTTCTCGCCGGCGGCCACGCCGGCCGCGGCCCGCCGCTCCTCGCCTAGACCAGCACACGGCCGAGCCCGGCCGCTGATCGAAGCGAGGAGAGATGGTCGATCACCCGAGCCGCCGTTCGCGCCGGTTGGCGCCGGTCGCGGTCGCCGCCTGCCTGGTGGTGCTCGCGCTGGCGCCGGCCGCGGGCGCGCACGCGCGGCTGATCACGACAACGCCGGCGAACGATGCGGTGCTCGAGCAGAGCCCGGGATTCGTCCTGCTCCGGTTCGACGAGCCCGTGGAGACGGCGTTCGGCGCGATTCGCGTCTACGACGCGAGGGCGCATCGAGTCGACGCGGGCAAGATCGAGCGGCCCCGGAGCACGGAGGCTCGTATCGGTCTCGATGGCCGGTTGGCACGAGGCACGTACACGGCCACCTGGCGTGCTGTCTCGGCTGACGGCCATCCGGTCTCGGGGGCTTTCGTCTTCCATGTCGGAGCCCCGGGCGCCAACCCGGCGGGGATCGCAGCGCAGGTGCTCGGGGGCGGGACCCCGGCGGCCGTGTCGGTGCTGTTCTCGGTCGTGCGAGCGCTCGACTTCCTGTTTCTCCTCGTCGTCGGCGGGGGCACGCTGATGCTCACGGTGGGGCTGGGCAGCGCCTCGGCGAGGACGCGGTCGCGCTTGTCGCGGCTGCTCGGGGGAACGGCGTTGCTGCTCGCGGTGGTCGCGCTGGCGGGCGTCGTGCTCCAGGGCGCGGCGGCCGGTGGCTTCGGCGTCCGCGAGGCGTTCCACTGGGACATCGTCTCCGCGGTGCTCGGGACGCGGTTCGGCACGGTCTGGTTGCTGCAGGCGGGGCTCGCGGTCGCGTGCGCCACGCTGCTCGTCGCAGGCCGGCGGGTCGAGGCGCTCGGCTGGACGGCGCTCGTCCCGGCCGCGCTCCTGCTGCTGACACCGTCGGCCTCGGGCCATGCCAGTGTCTCCGGCAGGATCGCGCTCGTTGCCGACGTCGCGCACGTCACAGCCGCCGCGGTCTGGGTCGGTGGCCTCGCCGCCCTCGTCCTTGCCCTCGCGTGGGCGGGAGCGGAGCGGTGGGAGCTCGCCGTCAGCGCCGTGCCGCGATTCTCCGGGCTCGCCGTCGTCGCGGTCTCGTGGTTGATCGCCAGCGGCACGACCAGCGGCTACCTGCAGGTCAGGGCGCTGCGCGGGCTCTGGGAGACCACCTACGGCCAGCTCCTGCTCGCCAAGCTCGCCCTCGTGCTGCCGTTGCTCGCGCTCGGCCTCTACAACAACCGCTGGGCGGTGCCGCGGCTGCGTGAGGGCCTCGCCTCGGTGGGCGAACGGACCCGCTTCCTCCGCACAGCCGGCGCGGAGCTCGCGCTGATGGTGGCCATCGTCAGCGTCACGGCGGTACTCGTGTCGGAGCCGCCGGCGCGAGCGCAGGTCGCACCGACGGGCCCGTACGCCACCACCGCACCGCTGGGCGACCTCGAGCTGAACCTCGTCGTCGACCCGGCGGCGGCGGGCCGCAACCAGATCCACCTCTATCTCACAAGCCATCACACTGGACAACCGACCGACGTCGACGAGGCCTCCGTCTCGGCGACGCTCGCCAGCCGCGAGATCGGCCCGCTGCGCCTGCGCGCGCACCGCGCCGGACCCGGCCACTTCGTCGTCACCCGCGCCCAACTGGCGCTCGCCGGCGACTGGCAGCTGCGCGTGGAGGCTCGCCGCGGCGACTTCGACGCGGCGACGGCGACGGTCTCCGTCCCGATCAGAGAGGAAGCCCACTGATGAGAAAGACCGTCACCCTGCTCACCCTCGGCGCGCTCGTGCTCGTTCCGGTCGCGAGCGCGCACATCACCGTCAACCCGGATGGCGTTCCCGCCGGCAGCTTCTCCCGCTTCGCCGTTCGGGTGCCGAACGAGCGCCCGAGCGCGGACACGACGAAGATCGTGCTGAGGCTCCCCGAGGGGCTGGACTTCATCAGCTTCCAGCCGAAGCCGGGCTGGGAGCGGACCGTGACGACCGAGAAGCTGGCCAAGCCGGTCACGAACGACGAGGGCGAGACCGTCACCGACCGGATCGCCACGGTGACGTGGGAGGGCGGCAAGATCGCGCCCGGGGAGTTCGACGAGTTCGGCCTCAGTGCGAAGGTGCCGGACAAGCAGACCGTGCTCGCGTTCCCGGCGACGCAGACGTACTCGAACGGCGAGGTCGTTCGCTGGATCGGGCTGCCCGACGCGGACACGCCTGCCCCCCGGGTGACCGTGACGGCGAAGCTCGCGGAGGCGGCGCCCGCTCCGACGGAGACGACCGCGGCCACGGACACCGCCGACGGCGGCTCCGATCTGGACAAGGTCGCGCTGGCGCTCGGGATCGCCGGCCTCGTCGCAGGGCTGGCGGCGCTCACGCTGACGGTCGTGCGGAGACCGAAGCGCTCGTGAGCTCCCGGCTCCTTGCGGCCGCGGTCCTCGCCGCCCTCGTCGCCTGCCCTGCTGCCGCAGGGCACGGCAACGGGGCGGCGCGCGGCTACACCTCGACGGTCAAGGCGGTCACGCCCGAGCTGAACGGCCTCACCGTCCAGGTGCTGCTCGGCGACGACCAGCTGCACCTCCGCAACGACACCGGGCGGGAGGTGGTGATCGCCGGCTACGACGGGGAGCCCTACCTCCGCTTCGACGCCGACGGCGACGTCTACCGCAACGCGAACTCGCCCGCCACCTACCTGAACGAGGAACGCTACGGCGCCGTCGACGTGCCCGCGTCCGCCTCGAAGACCGCCACGCCGCGCTGGCAGCGCGTCGCGCGCGCGAGCGCGTACGAGTGGCACGACCACCGGATCCACTGGATGAGCACGATCGACCCGCCGAAGGTGCGCCAGGCCAAGGATGAGCCGCACCATGTGTTCGACTGGAACGTTCCCGGGAACGTGGCTGGCGAGCCGCTCGCGATCAGGGGCAGCCTCGACTACCAGCCGCCTCCCAAGAGCAGCTTCAACCCGATCCTGATCGCCCCGATCGTGGCGCTCGGGCTCGCGGGCGGCATCTTCTGGTGGGCGCGCCGGCGGCGGGAGGCGGTGGGCTAGGCCGGCGCCTCCGCGAGCACGAGGGTCGCCTTGACGCCCTCGTGGTCGAACGCTTCGGCAAAGCGGTCGAGGGGAACGCGCAGCCCGACGAACGCCTCGAGCGCGTCAGGCCAGCGTTCCCGGGCGCGGTCGAGCGCCTCCACCGCGGAGAGCCAGTCTACTCGGTGGGCGTTGACGCTGCCGAACACGACGCGGTTCTCGAGGATGGCGTCGACGCCGAGGACCCGGCCGTCGAGCTCGACGGTCTGCCGGCGGGGGTCGATCCCGAGCAGGCACGCGACGCCGCTCCTGCGCAGCATCCCGACGCTGTCCGCCATCACCTGGGCGTTCCCCGTCGCCTCGATCACGAGGTCGAAGCCGCCGACCTCCTCGCGTAGCGCCGGGAGAGGTTGGTCCGTGGTCGAGACGTACCGGGCCCCGGAGGCGGAGACGAGCTCGGCGCGTGGATCGGTGCCGGGACTGCGCGCAACGGTCCAGACTTCGAGCCCGGCGAGGCGGAGCAGGTAGGTCGAGAGCATCCCGATCGCACCCGCGCCGAGGACGAGGGCGCGTTGCGGCTCCCAGGGCTGGCGGCCGCCGATTGCGCGCGCGTGGCGGATCCCCCGCTCGCAGATCGACGCGGGCTCCGCGAGCACCCCGAGGCGGCCGAGCGAGCGCGGGATCCCGATCAGCTGGCTCGGGTCCTCGGCCACGAGCTCGCGGGCGAATCCGTGCAGCCGCGTGATGCCCCGCTCGCTGTAGTCGCCGGTGAGGCAGGAGTCGGGCGAGCCCTCGTGGCAGGCGTGGCAGTGCGAGCACGAGCGCCGCACCGTGGCGGTGACCAGGTCGCCGCGCGTGAACCCGTGTCCGTCCCGCTCGACGACGCCGAGAAACTCGTGGCCGAGCACGAGCGTGGTGTCCTCTGCCGGCGGCACGCCGAAGAGGCCTTCGGAGATCTCGCGATCGGTGCCGCAGACGCCGACCTCGAGCGCCCGGACGGGGACCTCCCCCTCGCGGACGCCTGCGTCCGGCACCTCGGCGACGCGGGTCGAATGCGCTACTCCGGGTCGTGTGACGAGGGCCAGCATCGTCGTGCAACCTTCTTCCCGTGGAGGTGGCAATTCGAAGCGAGGCGGTGCTCGGCGAAGGGCCGCGGTGGGACGCTGCCGCCAGGCGCCTGCTCTGGGTCGACATCGAGGCCGGTGCTCTGCACGTCTTCGATCCGTCGAGCGGGCTGGATCGCGTCGTCCTGCTCGGGAACCGTGTGAGTGCGGTCGCCCCGACGCGCAGCGGCGGCATCCTCGTGGCGCTGACCGACCGGCTCGCGGTCGTCGAGCTCGACGGCGAGCCCGTCCGCACGCTTGCCGAGATCCCGCATGGGCCGGAGTTGCGCCTGAACGACGGCGCCTGCGATCCCGCCGGCCGCTTCTGGGTCGGCAGCATGGCCCTCGACTTCGCCCCCGGCGCCGGCGCGCTCTACCGCTACTCGCCCGATGGAACCCTCGAGCGCGTGCTCGCGGACGTCACGCTCTCGAACGGGATCGGCTGGACGCCCGACGGCCGGGGCATGTACTTCATCGACTCGATGAGCTACCGCGTCGACCTGTTCGACTTCGACGTCGCGTCGGGAGCGCTCTCCGGCCGGCGGCCCTTCGTCACGATCGACCGCGCGAAGGGCACGCCCGACGGCCTCGCGGTCGACGACGAAGGAGGCGTCTGGGTAGCCCTCTACGGTGGCGGCGCCGTCCGCCGGTACGACGCCGACGGCAGCCTCGACCGGGTGCTGCCGGTGCCCGCGGACAACGTCACCGCCTGCTGCTTCGGCGGCGCCGACGGCCGCTCGCTCTACATCACGACAGCCACGCAGGAGCTCACGCCCGAGCGGCGCCGGCAGCAGCCGCTGGCGGGCAGCGTCTTCGTCGCCGACGCCGGCGTGAGCGGGCCTCCCGCAAGACCGTTTGCGGACTAGGGAGCTCATGTCGGCCGCGCCGCGAGGACGGCGCCCTCGGACGCCGAGCCGACGAGTGCGCGGTAGCGGGCGAAGACGCCGCCGGTGTATCGCTCGGGCGGCGGCTCCCAGGCGGCCAGTCGCCTGGCGATCTCGGCGTCGTCGACTTCGAGGCGGAGCGCCTCGGCGTCGATGTCGATCGTGATCCGGTCTCCGTCCTGGACGATCGCGAGCGCGCCGCCGCGCGCCGCCTCGGGCGCGACGTGGCCGACCATCAGGCCGCGCGTGGCGCCGGAGAAGCGCCCGTCCGTCACGAGCGCCACCGACTCGCCGAGCCCGGCGCCCACCACCGAAGCCGTCACGCTCAACATCTCCCGCATCCCCGGCCCGCCCGCCGGCCCCTCGTAGCGCACCACGAGCACGTCACCCTCGCGGACGAGGCCCGAGCGCACGGCATCGGCGCACGCCTCCTCGCTGTCGAACACGCGCGCAGGCCCGCTGTGCAGGCGGTGGCCGCTGTCCGTCACCTTGACGAGGCTTCCCTCCGGGGCGAGGTTGCCGCGGAGCGCGTACAGGGCGCCGCTCGGCTTGAACGGCGCCTGGAGGGGGAACAGCACCTCGCCGTCAGGCGGCGCACCGCTCGCCGTCGCCGCCTCGAGCGTCGCGCCCTCGACCGTGGGCGCGGCTCCGTCGATGTGGCCGCCGCGCACGAGCTCGCGGATCAGCGCTCGCGCGCCGCCGACTCGGTGGAGGTCGGCCGCCATCCAGTCACCGGAGGGGGCGAGGTTCGCGAGCACGGGCGTCCGGCGCGCCGTCTCCGCGAGGTCCCCGAGCGTCAGCGGGGTGCCGGCCTCGCGCGCGATCGCGAGCAGGTGCAGGATCCCGTTGGTCGAGCCGCCGCTGGCCGCGATCCCGGCCATCGCGTTCAGCAGCGCGCGCCGGTCCAGGAACCGACGAGAGCCCAGACCCTCCTCGGCGAGCTGCACGGCGAGCCTGCCGGCCGCCGCTGCTGCTTCGTTCTTCGCCTCCCGCTCGTCGGCCGGAATCAGCCCGTCGCCGAGGCGAGCGAGGCCGAGGCAATCGAGGGCGATCGCCATCGTGTTGGCGGTGAAGTGGCCGGCGCACGTGCCGGCGCCCGGGCATGCGAGCTGCTCCAGCTCGTCGAGGTCGGCGCGTGGCATCAAGCCCCGCTCCTCGGCGCCGACCGCCTCCCAGACGTCCTGAATCGTCACGTCGCGTCCCCGCCAGCGCCCGGCTCGCATCGGCCCGCTGTAGAGGACGATCGCAGGCTTGTCCACGCGGGCGAGCGCCATCAAGGCGGCCGGCACGGTCTTGTCGCAACCGACGACGCAGACGAGGCCGTCGAAGTCGTGCGCGTGCACCATCAACTCGATCGAGTCGGCGATCACCTCGCGTGAGATCAGCGAGGCTCGCATGCCCGGCGTTCCCTGGGACTGGTTGTCCGAGACGGCGATCGTGTTGAAGCCGAGCGCGACGCCGCCGGCGGCGGTCACGCCCTCGCCGACACGGTCGGCCAGCTCGCGCTGGTTCAGGTTGCACGGCATGGTGCCGGTCCACGTCGAGGCGACCCCGATGATCGGCCCGCCGAGCCGGGACGGGTCGATCCCCATCGCGCGAAAGTGCGCTCGCGCCGGCGCCCGCGCGGCGCCCGACGTCAGCCCCGACCGGGCCCGACTGCGAAGCGCGTCCTGCGATTTCGGCGTCACGCCGCGACTGTACGCTCAGTCCGGGAGCAGCGGCATCGTCAGGCCGCCGTCGCGGCCGACCAGGACTGCGCGAGTGATCGCAGCCGCCCCGAAGCGCTCCCGGACCTCGTCGAGCGCGGCGTCGAGCGCCTCGTCGTCCCGGCGATCGAACGGCAGCGGCAGCTGGACGGCGTCGGCGTTCTCGAGGTTGGCCACGGCGACACCGACGAGGGTGAGCCCGCGGCGCTCGATGGTCGGCATCGCCGCGGCCAGAAGCGCTCGCGCCGTCGCGAGGATGATGTTGGTCTGGGCGGTCGGGTGGGGAAGCGTGTGTGACCGAGTCGCCCGCGTGTAGTCGTCGAAGCGCAGCCGGAGGACGACGGTGCGCCCGACCCGTCCGGCCGCCCTCATCCGCCCGGTGACGCGATCGACGAGCGCGATCAGGTCGGCTTCGACCTCGTCCACCGTGCGTGGGGAGCGGCCGCGCGCCCGTTGCGAGCCGATCGAGCCGCGGTGACGGCGTGCCTGCACCGGCCGGGGATCGAGATTGTGCGCGAGGGCGTGCAGGTGGCGACCCGACGCCCGGCCCAGCATCGACACCAGGACGGCCTCCGGGAGCAAGGCGACCTGCAGGACGGTTGTGATTCCCCGCCGGCGCAGCTTCCCCGCGGTCACCGGGCCGACGCCCCAGAGTCGCTCGACCGGAAGCGGATGGAGGAACGCCAGCTCGCGGTCAGGTGGCACTACGAGCAGGCCGTCGGGCTTGGCCACTCCGCTCGCCACCTTCGCGAGGAACTTCGTCCTGGCCACGCCGACGGTGATCGGCAGGCCCACCCGCTCCAGCACCTCGCGCCGCAACCGCATCGCGATCTCGGTCGGGGTGCCGAAGCTCCGCTCCATCCCCCGGACGTCGAGGAACGCCTCGTCGATCGACAGCCCTTCCACCAGCGGCGTCGTGTCCTCGAAGACGCGGAACACCGCCTTGCTCGCCTCGGAGTAGGCCGAGAACCTGGGCGCGACCGTCACCGCGTGGGGGCAGAGCCGGCGGGCTTGCGCTTCGCCCATCGCGGTGCGCACGCCGTGAGCCTTGGCCTCGTAGCTCGCGGCAAGCACGACGCCCATGCCGACGATGACGGGCCGCCCGCACAAGGAGGGATCGTCCCGCTGCTCGACCGCCGCGAAGAACGCGTCCAGGTCGGCGTGCAGGATCGTCGCCTCTCGGGGCACGAACACATGTTCGCATACGAGAGGCCATACTCGACCCGTGCAGTCCCAGCCGGTCGTCCTCGTGGACGCGCGCAACGCGATCCGCTCGCGCTGGCCGAACCTCGCGGAGGACTGGTTCGTCGAGCGGACGCGCGAGTGGGCCGCACGCGAGGGGGTGGACGCGGTGATCGTCTTCGACGGCCGCGCACCCGGTGGCCTCGTCGGGGAGCGGGCGCTCGACGAGCGGACGACGCTCGTGGGCACGGGCGGCCAGATCGCGGACGACTGGATCGCGGAGCGGGCGCCGCAGCTGCACGCCGCCGGGCGGCGTGTCTGGCTCGTCTCGTCGGACCGCGAGCTGCGCGTCCGCGTCGCCGCATCCGTCGAGCGGGTAGTCGGCGGCGGGGCGTTCGCCGGCCTGCTGGAGCAACTCGGCGGGACGGGATTGGGCGCCGCGAAAGCGGGCACCGGAAGCCCAAGCGACGAGAAAGGAGAGCGTCATGCTCACACTGACCCAGTCCGCGAAGGAGATGGTGCGGGACATCGTCGACGCCGGCGAGGCACCCGAGGGAAGCGGCCTCCGGATCGCGACGGCTGAGAGCGCCGACGGGGAGCCGGCGCTCTCGCTCGAGGTGGCCGCGGCGCCGGCGGAAGGGGATCAGGTCCTCGACGAGGACGGCACGCGCGTCTTCCTCGAGCCGGCCGCGGCATCGCTCCTCGACGACAAGGTGCTCGACGCCGAGAAGCACGACGACCACTTCCACTTCAGCCTCGGCGAGCAGGCCGCCGGCCAGGACGACGAGGCCGGCGCTACTTGACCGAAGCCGCCGCCCTAGATCGTCTTGAACTGCTCGAACGGCTGCCTGCAGCTCTCGCAGTAGCGCACTGACCGGCACGGGGTGGGGCCGAAGATGTTGTCGAGCCGCGTCGCCGTCGAGCTGCAGTAGGGGCAGCGGTGGACGGCCCGCTGGAGCTGGAGCAGCGTCGGCGCCGCCCGCTCGCGCGGCGCCGGCGGCGCGAGGCCCGCGTCGCGGAGCTTCTCGCGGCCGGCTGGCGTGATCTTGTCGGTCGACCAGGAGTCGTCGAGGAGGACGTCCACCTGCGGCTCGCCGCCGAGCGCGGTCACCGCCTCCTCCATCTGCCGCTGCATCACCTCGAGCGCCGGGCAGCCCATGAACGTGGGCGTGAACCCGATCCGCACCCGGTCGCCGTCGACCGCGACGTCCTTGACGACGCCGAGGTCGACGAGCGAGATCACGGGAATCTCCGGGTCCGGGATCTCGGCCAGCGCGTCCCACACCGCCGCCTCGGTCACCATTGCGCGCCCACTGGCGCCGAGCGGCGCACCATCGTCATCTCGTTCCAGAGCTCGGCGAACTCCTCGCCGGGCGCGCTGCGCTCGACCGCCTCGACGTCGGGGCGACCGACCCGGTCCGCCAGCACGGGCCGCAGCTCCGGCTCGAGCAGGCCGAGCGCGTACGGCCAGAGCTCGTCCACTGCCTCGCGATAGCGCTGCTCCCGGCCCAGCCGCTCGAGCCACATCTCCGCGTGCAGCCGGTGGTAGACCTCCTCGCGCTCGATCTTCGCCGCGATCCCGGCGAGCTCCGGATCCTCGTGCTCTTTCAGCCGCGCGATCCGGATCGCGTCGGCCGTCTCGTAGAGGACGTGGCGCGCGATCGTCCGCGCCCAGTCCGGCACGAGGCGGAGCTGGATCAGCGGCGCGCAGCGGTACTCCTTGGGCTTGCGGTCGAACGCGAGGGCGTCGGCGTCTGTGCCGAGGTCGCGCGCTGCCAGCTCGTAGAGCGCGCGCGCGTGGCCGATCTCGTTCTGGGCGATCGAGGAGAAGGCGACGTCCTCCTCGAGAAAGGGCGCGATCCCCGTCCACTCGGAGTTGCGCCAGCCGAGGATCAGCTCATCGTCGGCGAGCTCAAGCAGCAGTTGTACCCGCTCGGGCACGTGCCTCCTTCAGCCTCGCCTTGATCGAGTAGCCGTCCACGCGGCGGTACTTGAGATCAAACTCGTCCGGGAACTCGTCGATCTCCACGATCTCCTCCCGCGGCACGACCCAGAGCGCGACCGACTCGCCGCGGCGCGCGTAGAACTCGCGCGCGTAGGCGTCCGCGAAGGCACGGTCGGGCGCATGGAAGGAGCCGCCGTGGACGAACGGCTGACCTTTCCGCTCCTGCCTGAAGACCTCGTAGATCAAGCCGCCTCCGCCAGCACGACCTGCGAGACCCAGTCGGTCTCGGCGCGCGAGAGTCGGCGGAACTCGAGCCGCTCCTGCGACGCCGGCCCGTGGCCGGTGACGACCTCGAGCAGCCGGTCCCAGTCGGGCTCCGTGTACTCCCAGACGCCTGCGTCGTTACGCCGCAGCTTCGGGTCGGGGAGCTCGAGCCCGAGCTCGAGGATCTGCGGCACGTACCCCTCGAGGAACTGCTGCCGCGCGGCCTCGTTCGCCTGGCTCTTGATCCGCCAGATCACCATCGGGTCGTCCTCGGCGGGCAGCGGCGTGCCGTGGAAGTGCATCAGCGGCTCCCACCAGCGGTTGAGCGCCTCCTGCACGAGCTCGAACTGCTCCGGCGTCCCGGTGACCATCGCGAGCACGGTGTCGCGGCCGTGGAGGATGTGGAACGACTCCTCCCAGCAGACCTTCTTCATCACGCGCGCGTAGGGCGCGTACGAGCATTTGAGCAGCGCCTTCTGGCTGATGATCGCGGCCGCATCGACGAGCCAGGCGATCACGCCGACGTCGCCCCAGCTCTTCGTCGGGTAGTGGAAGACGTTGTGGAACTTCGACTTGCCGCCGATCAGGTCGTCCAGGCAGGCCGTGCGCGGCTTGCCGAGATCCTCGACGACCCGGTAGATCAGCTGGCAGTGGCCGACCTCGTCCTGGATCTTCGCCGTGAGGGCGAGCTTCCGCTGCAACGTGGGCGCCCGGAGGATCCAGTCGCGCTCCGGGAGCACGCCCATCAGCTCCGAATTGCCGTGCATCTCGATGAACTTGATCAGCCGGCGTCGGTACTCGTCCGGCATCCAGTCGTCCGTCTCGACGAGCCCGCCGGTCCGGACGTAGTCGAGAAACTCCTGCTCACGCGCTTCCAAGGTTCCGCCTCCCTGCCGAACGTTCGTTAGCATGGAGTCTATCCCCACTCGCCGGAAAGAGCTCACCCGACAGGCCGCCCGTCTCTTCGCGCAGAAGGGCTACCACGGCACGTCGATGGGCGACCTCGCGGCGGCGATGGGTGTCCAGAAGGGCTCGCTCTACTCGCTGACCGAGTCGAAGCAGGAGCTGCTCTACGAGACCATGCGCGACGGCGCCACCGCCTTCCACGCCGGTCTCGACGCGATCCCGGAGCACCTCGGCGCCTCGGAGCGGATCCGGCTGGCGCTACGGGCGCATCTGAGGCTGGTCGCCGAGCAGCTCGACACGGCCACCGTCTTCATCCGCGAGTGGCGCTACCTCGAAGGCCCCCGCCGCGAGGAGATCGTCTCCGAGCGCCGCCGCTACGAGGAGCGGTTGCGCGCGCTCTTCCGTGAGGGACGGGAGCACGGAGAGCTCCGCACCGACCTCGACGACGCGGCCGCCGCGCTGCTCGTCCTCTCGGCCGCGAACTGGGCGTACACCTGGCTGACGCCGGGCCGCGACACGGACGACGTGGCCGACGCGTTCGCCGGGATTCTCGTCGAAGGCATCCGCGGCTACGGCGGTCGTTGACGGCCTTGCTTTCGCGGAGCCGGCAGGCGTAGGGTCGGGCTCGAGCACGGCGGACATCAACGAAGGGAGCACGCATGTCTGCTGAAAACAAGGCGCTCGCCCGCCGCTTCTTCCTGGAAGCGTTCAACGACGGGAACCTGAGCGTCATCGACGAGCTCGCCGCGCCGGAGATCGTCAATCACGACTCGGCAATGCCCGGGCCAATGGTCGGGATCGACGCGGTGAAGGCGGCCGTCGCCGGCTATCGGACGGGCTTCCCCGATTTGCAGATCACGATCGACGAGCAGGTCGCCGAGGGCGACCGCGTCGTCACCCGCTGGAGCGCGCGCGGGACGCACGGCGGCGACCTGATGGGCATGCCCGCGACGGGGAAGCAGGCGACCGTGACGGGCATGACGATCGACCGGTTGGAGAACGGCCGCATCGTCGAGACGCGGACGAACTGGGACACGCTGGGAATGCTCCAGCAGCTCGGCACCGTCCCCGCTCTGGCCACGGCCTGACCGACGAGACGAGGGGCCGCCGCGCTCGCGGCCCCTCGTGCTCGAGGCCGTATCTGCCGATGGGACGTGAACGTTCTCGCGTCGATGTTCCCATCGCTCCCACAGCCCCGCTTCATGCCGTGTCCCGAGTGCGGCGAATCGCTCGATCTCGACGCTCGTGTGAGTCACGAGTGCGACGAAGCGCGGTGGGCCGACTACCAGCTCTTCCAGCTCCGCGACGAGATCGAGGCCCTGGAGCCCCAGATCGCGTCGTACCTCGCCTCGCCGCGGGGACGCTTCGAGCTCTGGTACGCGGCTCGCAACCGCTGACGCGCCGCGCCTCCTAGGATCTGCCGGTGCGCACGACCCTGATCGTGAACCCGTACGCGAGCCGGGTCACGCCCGCGCTCACGGAGCAGGTGGCGGCGGCGCTCGGCGCCGAGGAGACGGTCTTCACGGAGCGCGCAGGTCATGCCGTCGAGCTCGCGCGCGACGCTGGCACGGAGGCGGTTGTCGTCTATTCGGGCGACGGAGGCTTCAACGAGGTGCTGAACGGCGTCGGGCCGGACACGATTCTCGGTTTCGTCCCCGGGGGCGGCACGAGCGTGCTGCCGCGTGCGCTCGGGTTGCCGCGCGACCCCGTCGAGGCGGCGCGCGTGATCGCGGCCGGCCGGACGCGCAGCATCTCGCTCGGCCGCGCGAACGGCCGACGCTTCGGATTCGCGGCCGGGATCGGCCTCGACGCGGAGCTCGTGCGCCGGATCGACGCGCGCGGCCGCGACGAGAGCGGCAAGCGCCCCGGCGATCTCGTCTTCGCGTTGACGGCGCTCCGCGCCCTGACGGAGCACCGGGTGCGCTTCGACCCTGCGCTCGAGGTCGGCGGGCACGGCCGGGCGGCCTTCGCACTCGTCGCGAACGCCGACCCCTACAGCTACGTCGGGCGCCTGCCGTTGCGCCTGCCGCGCGGCGCCCGGATCGAGGGCGGGCTCGACCTGCTCGCGCCGCGCTCGCTCAGGGCGCGGCAGCTCCCCGGAGTGATTCGGTATCTCGTCACCGGGCGAACCCGGCTGCCGCTGCTCCTGCTGCACGACGCCGATCGCATCGAGGTCCGCTGCGACGCGCCGCTGCCGCTCCAGCTGGACGGCGAGGACGCCGGCGACGTCACGGAGGTGGTCTTCGAAGCCGAGCGCGACGCGGTGCACGTGCTCGTGTGACTGACCACGGCGCGGCCGAGGCGTCTAACTCGGCGATGCGAGCCTGCCTGCTGCTGTCGCTGCTGCCCGCGTTCCTGCTGGCCGGTTGCGGCGGTGACGCCCCGGCCAAGGACAGGCCGGTCGAGCCCGAGCTCGCGGAGCGCTTCGACTTTCCGCGCCTCGGGGCGACGCTGCGTGAGGGCGAGGCGAAGGCCCGCAACGGCGTGGCGGTCGCCGAGATCGTCTACCCGTCCCAGGGCCCCGACAACGTCACCGGCTACGTCGTTCGCCCCTCGCAGCCCGACGACGGTTCCGCCGGGATCGTGCTCATGCACGGTGGCGGCGGCAAGGCGGCCGACTTCCTCCGCGACGCACGGCTGCTCGCCCAGCGAGGCGCCGTCGCGCTGACGATCGACTCTCCGTTCACGCGCTCCACGGACCCGAAGATTCGCAAGGGCACCGCCGACCTCGAGCCGACCTACGCGACGATGGTGCAGGACGTCCAGGACATCCTCCGGGCACTGGACATCCTCGTCGACCAGTACGGCGTCGATCCCGAGCGGCTGGCGGTCGTCGGCTACAGCATGGGCGCCCAACCGGCTGCGCTTGCCGCGGCGCTCGACCCGCGCATCCGGGCGCTCGTGCTGATGGCGGGCCGCGCCTTCCCGTCCGGCCTGCCGAACGATCCGCAGGAGCGGAAGCTGTTCGGCGCCATCGACACCGTCGACTTCGTCGACAACCTGGCGCCGACGAGGCTCCTCCTCCAGGGCGCCGAGTACGACTCGATCATCCCGCGCAGCGAGATGGAGCTGCTCGAGCGGGAGGCGAGCGAGCCCAAGGAGATCCGCTGGTACGACGCCGACCACGACCTCGGCGAGACCGCCGGCAGAGAGCGAATCGCCTGGCTCGTCGACCAGCTGGGCCTCCGATAGAGTCCGCGCCGCGATGGCGAGCACCATTCCCGCCGAGCGCGATCTCCGCCGCGTGATCGGCGACGGCGAGACCGTTCCCGACGGCGAGCTCGTAGGCGTCGGCGAGCAGGAGCTGCTCGCCTTCTACCGCTCGATGGTGCTGCTGCGTACCTACGACGAGCGCTCCGTCATCTACCACCGGCAGGGGCGCATCGGCACCTATGCGATCTTCTGGGGCCACGAGGCGATGCAGGTCGGCGCCTTCCATGCGCTCGACGACGAGGACTGGATCTTCCCGAGCTATCGCGAGTCGGCAATCGGCCTCCTCCGCGGCATGCCGGCCTCGACGGTGCTCTCGTGGTGGCGCGGCCATCCGGCCGGCTGGTGGAACCCGGCCGACTACAACGTCGCCTCGATCTCCGTCCCGATTGCGACGCAGGTCCCGCACGCGGCCGGGCTCGCATGGGGGAAGCGCCTGCGCGGGGAGCCCGGGTGCGCGCTGACCTTCTTCGGCGACGGCGCGACGTCGGAGGGGGCGTTCCACGAGGGCGCCAACATCGCCGCGGTCATGCGTGCCCCGCTCGTCCTGCTCTGCAACAACAACCAGTGGGCGATCTCGACGCCGCTCGCGGCTCAGACGCGCGCCGCGGCGCTCGTCGACAAGGCGGCCGGCTACGGGATTCCGGGAGTGCGCGTCGACGGCGGCGACGTGCTCGCGGTCTACGAGGCGACACGCGAGGCGGTCGCCCGGGCGCGCGCCGGGGAGGGCCCGAGCTTCATCGAGGCGGTCACCTACCGGCCCGCGCCGCACGCGACCGCCGACGATCCGAGCGCGTACATCGATCACGACCGGGTCGAAGAGGAGCGCGCGAACGAGTGCGTCGGGCGCTACGAGCGCTACCTGCGGCGGCTCGGCCTGCTCGACGACGACCAGGCCGAGCGGATCAAGCGCGAGGCCGCGGACGCGATGCGCACGGCGATCGCGGCCGCAGAGGCCGAGCCCCCTGCCGACGTCGGGCTGCTGTTCGAGCACGCGTTCGCCGACCCGCCTGCCTCGTTCGAGCACGACCTCGCGGAGCTGCGGAGGATCCTCGCTGGCTGAGCGGTTCCTCGTCGAGGCCGTGAACGACGCGCTGCACGTCGAGATGGAGCGCGACGCCGACGTGCTCGTCATGGGCGAGGACGTCGGCCGCGCCGGCGGCGTCTTCCGCGCGACCGCGGGGCTGAGGGACCGCTTCGGCCCCGACCGCTGCGTCGACATGCCGCTCGCCGAGGCGGGCATCCTCGGCTCGGCCGTGGGCCTCTGCATGGCCGGGTTCCGGCCGGTCTGCGAGATGCAGTACGACGCGTTCTCCTACCCGTGCCTCGACCAGCTGATCACGCACGTCGGCCGCTACCGCTGGCGCACCGGCGGCAAGATGGCCTTCCCGATCACGATCCGGATGCCCTACGGCGGCGGCGTGCGCGCGCCCGAGCTGCACGACGACTCGCCCGAGACGTACTACGTCCACACGCCCGGGATCAAGGTCGCGATCCCGTCCACGCCCGCGGACGCGAAGGGCCTGCTGGCAGCGGCGATCCGCGATCCCGACCCGGTCGTGATCTTCGAGCCGAAGCTCGTCTACCGCACCGAGCGCGGCGAGGTGCCGGAGGGGGAGCACGTCGTCCCGCTCGGCAAGGCTCGCCTCGCTCGCGAGGGAACCGATCTGACGCTCGTCGCCTACGGGGCGATGGTGCCGTTGTGCGAGCGCGCGGCCGACGAGATCGACGCGTCCGTCGAGGTGCTCGACCTCCGCTCGCTGAAGCCGCTCGACGAGGACGCCTTGCTCGCTTCTGCGGGCAAGACCGGCCGCGTCGTGCTCGTGCAGGAAGCACCGCGGACGTGTGGCTTCGCGGCCGAGCTTGCCGCGATCCTCGCCGAGAAGGCACTGCTCGACCTGCAGGCACCGGTCGTACGCGTGACTGGCTACGACGTCCCGTATCCCTACTGGCAGATCGAGGACGCGTACATGCCGTCGGTTGCCCGGGTCGTCGATGCCGCACGGCGGGTGCTCGCCTTCTAGTGGCGCTCCACGAGCTGCCGCTCGACCCCGCCTACCTGCGCGGCTACTTCTCCCGCGACCTCGATCCGGTCCTGGTCGTCGATCCGGGGGATTCGGTGAGAATCTCGGTGCCGAACGCGGGCTGGGAGCGCGATCGCGACGAGCCGGTGGAGTCGCGCGATCCCCTGCTCGACACCGGCCACCCGCTCGCAGGCCCGATCGCGGTGCGCGGGGCTCGGGCGGGGCAGACGCTCGCGGTCACGGTCGACGAGGTCGTGCCCGGCTCGTGGGGCATGACGCGCTCGGAGCCGCCGCACCGGATCGACTGGGAGCTCGCGGAGGGCTTCGGTCGCTACGGGGACCGGCGGGTTCGGCTGGCGCCGTTTCTCGGCGTGATCGGGATGCCGCCGCCCGAACCGGGCGTGCACTCGACGATCCCGCCGCGGCGGTGGGGCGGCAACATCGACTGCAAGGAGCTCGTCGCCGGCACGACGCTCTTCCTCCCGATCCCGGTCGACGGCGCGCTCCTCTCGGCGGGGGACGGCCATGCGGCGCAGGGGGACGGCGAGGTCTCCGGCACGGCGATCGAAAGCCCGGTCGAGGCGCAGCTCACGATCGAGCTGCGCGACGACCTCTCGCTCGAGTGGCCGGTCGCTCGCATCGAGGGCGCCTGGCTCACGTTCGGCTTCGACGAGCACCTGGGCCTCGCCGCCCGCATCGCCGTCGACGGCATGCTCGAGCTGATGGAGCGCGAGCGCGGCGTCGAGCGCTCCGATGCGCTCGGGCTCGCCTCCGTGGTCGTCGACCTCCGGGTGACGCAGGTGGTCAACGAGGTGCTCGGCGTGCACGCGGTCCTGCGCGACGACGCGTTCTAGTGGCCGAACGGCTGCGTCTCTGGCTCGAGCGCGGCGAGGCAGGCTTCTACCTGCGCGATGCAGAGACGGGCGCGGCCGTGCGTTGGGAGGATCCGCGGATCCGCGTCGTCCCCGCGGCCGGCGTCTCCTACCGGGCCGAGGCGCTGCCGGATCCCTCGTTCGACCCGGGGCGGCGACTCGCGCTCGTGCCGGAGCCCGCCAACGAGCACGACCCGAACGCGGTGGCGATCTGGAACGGGGAGCGGACGCTCCAGGTCGGCTATGTGCCGGCTGCGGTGGCTCCCGAGCTCGCCGGCGACGAGCAGGCCGTCTCGCTGTGGCGCGTCGAGGGCGGGCTGCGGGTGCTGATCGTCCCTGCCGACGCCTGGCTCGGGACACCGCGGTAGGCTCACGCGCCGATGGCGTACGAGTTCAAGCTGCCCGACCTGGGCGAGGGGCTGACCGAGGGCGAGGTCGCGCGCTGGCTCGTGACCGAGGGGCAGGAGCTCGCCGAGGACGATCCGCTCGTCGAGATCCAGACCGACAAGACGACGGTCGAGATTCCGTCTCCGGCGGCCGGCACCGTCGCGAGGATTCTCGTCGCCGAGGGCGAGGTCGTGCCGGTCGGCACCGTCCTCGTCGTAATCGGCGTCGAGACCGACACCGCGGCCCTAGAGCAGCCCCCGACTGCCGCCGCGTCGGCACCGCGACCGGCGCCGAGGGCAAGTGTTGAATCAACACAAGCTCGTGTGCAGGCGACACCGATCGTGCGGCGGATCGCGCAGGAGCTCGGCGTGGATCTCGGCTCCCTGAGCGGCACGGGGCCGAACGGACGCATCACCGAGGAGGACGTCCGGAACGCCGCCGGAGAAGGGCTTGTGTTGAAACAACACAAGCCCGTCGGCGAGCGGCGGGAGCCGGTGCGCGGGGTGCGCCGGCAGATCGTCGAGCACCTGACGCGCGCCCACCGCGAGGTGCCTGCGGTCACGTTCGTCGAGGAGTGCGACTTCACGGGCGTCGACGTCAAGCAGCTGCTGCCGCTCGCGCTCAAGGCCACGGCAGCGGCGCTCGAGGAGTACCCGGAGCTGAACGCGCGGCTGGAAGGCGACGAAATCGTCTATCTCGACCGGTTCGACATCGGCGTCGCCGTGCAGACCGACCAAGGGCTCGTCGTCCCGGTCGTCCGCGGCTGCGGCACGGCCTCGTTGCAGGAGCTGGCGGCCGAGGTCTCGCGGCTCGCCGAAGCCGCACGAGGCGGGACGTTGAAGCCCGAGGAGCTCCGCGGCGGCACGTTCACGATCACGAGCGCGGGCAAGCTCGGCGGGCTGCTCGTGACGCCGCTCGTCAACCACCCCGAGGTGGCCATCCTCGGCATCCACCGGATCGCGCCGCGGCCCGCTGTCGTCGACGGCGAGCTGGCCGTGCGTCAGCTCGGCAACGTGTCCGTCACGTTCGACCATCGAGTCGTCGACGGCGCCCGGGCGGCGGCGTTCACGCTCGACGTCATCCGCCGGCTCGAGACCTAGGCGGCGATCGGCTGCGGCAGGTGCGGCTCGAGCATCGCCTCGATCCGCGGCGCGCTGGTGCGGCCGTCGAGCCGGGAGACGGCCCGCTTGTCCTTGACCAGGATCAGGGTGGGGACGAGGTCGACCTTGAAGCGCTCCGCGATCTCCGGGTTCGCATCCACGTCCACGCGCCGAACTCGGAGACGATCGCGCTCCTTGCGCTCGAGATGGGCCAGCAGGCTCTCCATGCGCCGGGCCGGGCCGGATCGCTCGGACCAGAAGAACACGAGCAAGGGCCGATCGTCGTTCATCATTTCTCCTCCTGAGCGGTGCGGGTGATCCGGGGCGCTTGTTTTATGTCCAGAAAACGCGGCGTCGAAACTCGGCCCGCCACTACACTGGTCTGAGGGATGGGAGAGTGGTACACGATCGGTTTGGCGCTCGGGCTCGGGACGGCTCTCGGCGCGCTCTTCGCCGGCTTGCTCGCCGCGACGCCGCTGGGCCGGGCGGCGGCCGTTGCGCTCGCCGCTGCGGCCGGCGGAGTCGTCGGCGTGGTGATCGACGACTGGACGGAGCTCGTAGCCGGCCTGGCCGGAGGCGTCGCCGCCGCGCTCGCCGCCGCGATCGTCGTCGCGGGAGCACTTCGCCGCGGGGGCACGCGCGGCGGGCTGGCCCTGATCGTCACAGCCGTTGCGGCCGGCCTCGCCGGGCTGGCATTCGTCCCGATCGCCGGTTACCTGGAGGCGGTCGCGCTGCCCGCGATCGCGGCGCGGCTCCGCCGGAGCCAGGCCGAGCGGTACGCCGGCCTGCGCAGCCTTGCCCGCGACTAGGAAGAAGCTCATCCTCGTCGTCATCGACGGGCTGACCCCGTCGATGCTGGAGGCCACGCTCGAGCGCGGCACCGCCCCGGCGCTCGCGCTCCTGTCCGAGCACGGTCGCTACCGGCGGGCGGTCTCGACCTTTCCCTCGCTGACGCCGGTCTGCCTGTCGTCGCTTGCGACCGGCGCCCATCCCGACGTGCACGAGATCCCGCACCTCGTCTGGTACCACCGCGGCGAGCAGCGCCTTGTCGAGTACGGCTCCTCGTTCGGCGCCGTCCGTGCCGCAGGTACGAAGCAGTCGCTGGTCGACACCGTCTACGGCCTCAACGCGAGCCACCTCGGCCGAGGCGCGGTGACCGTCTACGAGGCCCTGGAAGATGCGGGGCTCGTCGCCGCGGCCGTGAACATCACGTGCTATCGCGGGCGGACCCCACACATCCCGACGGTCCCCTTCCTGACCAGGCCTGCCTACGGCCCGAGCCGCTTCTTCTTCTACAACTTGTTCGAGTCGGACGTCACCGGTGCGCCGCTCTCGGTCCGCAACCGCCCGCGGGGCACGATAGACGCCTACGCGACCGCGGTCGGCCGCTGGCTCGTCACGCGCGACGGGTTCGACTTCCTCGTCTTCTATCTCTCCGACTACGACTACGCCTCGCATGCCCAGGGCCCGGATGCGGCGCACGCCGCGCTCGCCCGCTGTGACGACGCGGTCGGCGCACTGATCGCCGCGGCGGGCGGGGCGGACGAATTCCTGGAGCGGTACGCGGTGATCCTCTGCTCCGACCACGGTCAGACGCCGGTTCAGGATGCGGCGCGCCTGCAGGACGTGTTCCGCGACGAGATCGTGACCGCCTCGAATCGGGCGGCCATGGTCTACACCGGCGCCGAGCCGCGCACGCTCGCGCCCAGGCTGGACGGGAACCCCGCCGTCGACGTCGTGCTGTGGCGCGAGGGAGACGAGGCAGTGGCCCGCCGGGACGGTGAGGAGCTGCGCTTCACTCGCGCCGGAGCTCGTGGTGACGCCTCCATCCTCGACCACCCGGATGGGCTCGAACGCGCCTGGGCAGCGCTGGCGAACCCGAATGCGGGGGAGCTGATCGTCTCGGCTGCCGCGGGATGGGAGTTCGCCGACCTCGCCGGCCGCAATCACTCCGGTGGTGGCTCCCACGGGTCGCTGCTGGCCGGCGACTCCGAGGTGCCGATGCTCACGGTCGGCGTCGATGCCCTTCCTGGCTCGATCGTCGAGGTCATGCCGGCGGTACTGGAGCACTTCGGCGTCGCTCCGCCCGCGTACGCGCGGCTGCTCGCACGCGCATGACGGGCGGCGCGGAGCTCGCAGGGCTCCTCAGCCGGCGCGGGATCGCGGACGAGCGCGTGCTCGACGCGATGGCGCGCGTCCCGCGAGAGCTCTTCGTCCGTGAGCAGCTGCGCTCCAGGGCCTATGCCGACCGCGCCTTGCCGATCGGGCACGGGCAGACGATCTCCCAGCCGTTCATGGTGGCGACGATCTGCGCGGCGCTTCGTCTCGACGGCCGAGAGCGCGTGCTCGACGTCGGCACCGGCTCCGGCTATCAGGCGGCGGTGCTCGCGGAGCTGGCCGACGAGGTCGTGACGGTCGAGCGCGTGCCGGAGCTGGCGGAGCAGGCGCGCGAGACGCTCGAGCGGGCGGGCTACGGCCGGGTCGACGTTCGTGTCGGCGACGGCACGCTTGGAGTCCCGGACCGGGCGCCGTACGACGCGATTGCGGTCGGCGCGGCCGCGCCCGAGGTGCCCGGGGCGCTGTACGACCAGCTCGCACCCGGAGGCCGCATCGCCGTGCCGGTCGGCAGCCTGCACGATCAGTGGCTCGAGGTCGTCGCCAAGGGTCCCGGCGGCCCGTCGGTCGAGCGGTCCGTGCCCTGCCGGTTCGTCCCGCTGATCGGATCAGAAGGGTTCGCCGAGTAGGGCGGCGGGTAGGCCCTGCTCCGTGAGGGGTCAGGCAAGGGGGCAGAGGGCTGCCGGGTTGGTGCGGGCACCGATCTTCGTGCGCGGCATCCGGTTGGGCGAGGTCGAGCACGTGCTGCTCGATGCGCAGCAGGCTCGGATCCTCGGTTTCGACGTGCTCTGCGGCGACGGCTCGAACCGCTTCCTGCCGTACTCCACCGCCCGCTTCGCCGAGGGCGGGATCGAGATCGAGAGCACGCTGACGCTGCTCGATCCGCACGAGCTCGCGTTCTACCGCAGCCGCGGCCGGACGCTCGCTTCGGTGCCGGAGCTGGCCGGCGCGCTCGTCGGTCCCGGGGGCGCGCTCGTCGTTCCGCTCGCTGCCCGCTGCTAGGTTGCCCGCGTCGTGCAGCGCTCATCCGCCCTCCGCGCCTCGAGCGCGCTCGCCCGGACCCGTGGGGCGCTGCGCCGGCCCCACAACTGGCTCCAACTTGCCCGCTTCTGCGTGGTCGGGGCGATCGGCTACGGGGTCAACCTCGTGGTCTACACGCTGCTGCTGCACGGCGCGGACATGCATTACCTGCTCGCCGCCACCTGCTCCTTCCTCGTCGCAGTGACGAACAACTACATGTGGAACCGGCACTGGACCTTCCGCGGCCAGCGGGGCCATGTCGCCTACCAGGGACTGCGCTTCCTCGTCGTCTCGACGGTCGCGCTCGTCGCAAACCTCGTGATCCTGCGCCTGCTCGTCCAGGAGTTCGACACCGGCAAGGTGCTCGCGCAGGCGATCGCAATCGTGCTCGTCACCCCGCTGAACTTCGTGGGGAACAAGCTCTGGTCTTTCGGCAGGCGCTAACCGCGGCTCTCGCCGCGCTCGCGCTCGCCGGGGCGGCCGCGGCTGCGCCGGCGCCGACCGAGCCGGTCTACGACGCTCAGGGCCGCCTCGTGCAGACGCCTTTCGCGCCTCCGGCGGCTGCGAAGGAGCTGACCGAGGAGCAGGCGACGCGCATCCTGCTGCGAGATCCCAAGGTGGCGGGGTGGCTCGACCGCTACCCGCCCAAGCCGCAGACCGATGCCGAATACCGGCCGGCGACCGACGAGTGGATCGTGAAGGCGTGGTCGGGCCAGGCGGGGCAGATCGTGCTCGGGAAGGTCGACGACGGGACGGGAACGGTCCGCGAGGCCTGGACCGGACCGCAGGTCGCCTGGTCGATGGCCCGCGGCGGCGCCGGCGCATTCGGCGGCAGGACGATCAACGGCGTCTGGCTCTGGCTGGGCTTCTGCGCGGTCTTCTTCGCCGGGCTGGCCAACCTGCGTCGACCGCTCTCCGTGCGCAATCTCGATCTGCTCGCCCTGCTCTCGTTCTCGATCTCGCTCCGCTTCTTCAACGAGGGCCAGATCTTCTGGAGCGTGCCGCTCGTCTACCCCCCGCTCGTCTATCTGCTGGGCCGCTGCATCTGGATCGCACGTTGCAACCGGCCGCCGCGCGCGTCGCCTCCCGTGTGGCCGGTGTGGCTGCTCGCTGCCGCCGCCGTCTTTCTCGCGGGCTTCCGGATCGGGCTGAACGTCGAGGCCCAGCGGAGCGTGATCGACGTCGGCTTCGCGGGCGTCGTCGGAGCGCAGAGGATCGCGAATGGCGAGATGCCGTACGGTCACATGCCGGTGCAGGAGGAGCAGAAGCCCTGCGGCACGGCGGACGCCGAAGGAGAGATCCGCGAGCGGATCCAGATGAACGGCCGCTGCGAGGCGTCGAACCCTCGCGGCGACACCTACGGCCCCGTCTCGTACCTCTCCTACCTGCCCGGCTACGCCGTCTTCGGCTGGACCGGGAAATGGGACGAGCTCTGGGCGGCCCATGCGACGTCGCTGCTCTTCGACGGGCTCTGCCTGCTCGGGCTCGTGCTCGTCGGCCGCCGGTTCGGCGGCGCGCGTCTCGCTGCGACGCTGGCGTTCGCGTGGGCCGCCTACCCCTTCACGCTCTACGCGTCGAATTCGAACACGAACGACGCGATCATGCCCGCCTTCCTGATCTGGGGCTTCTGGCTCGCCTCGTCCGCGTGGGCGCGCGGCGCGGCAGTCGCGCTCGCGGGTTGGACGAAGTTCGCCGCCCTGCTGCTCGCGCCGCTCTGGCTCTCCTACCCGCATGGCCTGCGGGCGCCGCTGCGGCGCTATGCGCTCGGGTTCGCCGTCGCGACGGTCGCCGCGTTCCTCGTGCTGCTGCTCGAGCCCGATCCTCTCCACGCGGCCCGCGTCTTCGCCGAGCGGACGTTCGGCTTCCAGCTCGACCGCGAGTCCCCGTTCTCGCTCTGGGGCTGGGGGCAGTACCACGCGAAGGGCGTCCCGGACCTCCATGTAGTGCAGCAGGTGCTGCAGGTGCTCGTCGCCGCAGGCGCCCTCGCCGTCGCCTTCGTGCCGCGCCGGAAGTCGATTCTCCAGCTCGCCGCGCTCACGGCCGCGGTGCTGATCGGCTTCGAGCTCGTCTTGACGCACTGGTTCTATCTCTACCTGCCATGGTTCTTCCCCTTCGTCGCCTTCTCGCTGCTCTGGCATCGTGACCGCCTCGCGCCGGTTCACTGAGGTCGCTGCGGCCGCCGCCGCGGCGCTCTTCCTCGTCTCCTGGGGCGCCCTGCACGTGGGCGGGTACGACGACGGCCAGATCGTCGACACCCCGGTGTACGAGACCTACGGGAGCGCGATCGAGTCGGGCGCGCTTCCCTACCGGGACGTGAAGCCTGAATACCCGCCGGGCGCGCTCGCGGCTTTCGTCGTGCCTGCGCTCCTGAGCGACGATGACGAGGGCTTCCGAGACGTCTTCGAGTGGCTGATGGCCGCGTGCGGGGTGGCGCTCGTGCTGCTGACGGCTGTCGCGCTCGCCGGTCTCCGCGCGCCGCCCCTGAGAACGGCGGCGGTGCTGGCGTTCGTGGCCGGCTTTCCGCTGCTGCTGGGGTCGGTCGTGCTGACTCGGTTCGACCTCTATCCCGCCGCGCTCGTGGCCGGAGCCCTGGCTGCTTTTGTCCACGGCCGCCAGCGTCTCGGCTTCGTCGTGCTCGGCGCCGCGGTCGCGGTGAAGCTCTACCCCGGTGTCTTGGCGCCGCTCGCCATCGCCTACGTGTGGCGGCGGCACGGTCGCCGCGAGGCGCTCCTCTGCCTCGGCCTGCTCGTCGCCGTCGTCGGGCTCGTCTTCCTCCCGTTCCTGGTGCTGGCGCCCGAGGGCGTGGCGCACAGCCTTGGGAGACAGCTGTCGCGACCGCTCCAGATCGAGAGTCTCGGCTCCGCGCTCTACCTCGCTGCTCACCATCTCGTGGGCCTCGACGTCGAGATGCGCTCCGGTCACGGCTCGCAGAACCTGCACGGGCCCGGGACGGGCGCCGCCGCCGTGCTCCTCAGCCTTGTCCAGGTCGGAGTGCTCGTCTGGATCTGGATGCGCCGGCCGGGCTCGCCGGAGGAGCTCGTCCGCTGGAGCGCCGCCGCGCTCGTCGCGTTCGTCGGGCTCGGGAAGGTGCTCTCGCCGCAGTTCCTCGTCTGGCTGCTGCCGGCCGTGCCGCTCGTCGTGGGGCTGCGGGGCCTGCGCGCGTCGGCACTGCTCGCGGCGGCGCTCGTCCTGACGCAGCTCTGGTTCCCGTCACGCTACTGGGAGCTCGCGCGCGACCTGGATCCGCTCCCTTCGACGCTCGTTCTCGCGCGCGACCTCGTCCTGCTCGGACTGCTCGCCGTCCTGCTCAAGCGCTCTCCGCGCGATGAGCACCTGTCCTAGCGCTTGCGCCGGCTCAGGCGAGTCCGGGCTGCGGGGCCCCCCTTGCGCGATCGGTCAGGGATAGTCGACGCGAACCGGCTCGATCGCCGTAGCGCGGCCGGACGCGTCGCACTCGACGAGGGCGCCTTCGATCCGGACTCCGCCTTCCGCCGTCTCGAAGCGGACGGGCATGCCGGTGCGCATGCGGTGGATCGCGAGGTCGGCCTTGACGCCGATCACGGAGTCGTGCGGGCCTGTCATGCCCGCGTCCGTCAGCGCCGCTGTCCCACCACGCTGCACGCGGGCGTCCGAGGTCTGGACGTGCGTATGCGTGCCGATCACCGCGGTGACCCTCCCGTCGAGCCAGCGCGCCAGCGCGACCTTCTCGCTCGTCGCCTCCGCGTGCACGTCGACCACGATCACCGGGGTCTGGGCGCGCGCTTCCTCGACGAGGCCGTCGACGAGCTCGAACATGGACACCGCCGGCGACAGGAAGAGCGAACCGAGGAGGTTGATCACGGCTACCCGGGTTCCGTCCTCGGCCGGGGCGACGGTGAGCCCGCGTCCGGGGGCCGTCGACGAGAAGTTGGCCGGACGGATCACAGTCTCGGAGCCGGCGAGATAGGGCGCGATCTCGGAGCGGCGCCACGTGTGGTTGCCGAGCGTGATCACGTCGGCGCCGGCCGCAAGGATCCTGGCAGCGAGCTTTGGCGTGATCCCGACCCCGTCCGCCGCGTTCTCGCCGTTGACGATGCAGAACGAGGCGCCCAGCTCCTGTCGGAGCCCGCCCAGGCGGTCCTCGATCGCCCGCCGGCCGGGTGCGCCGACGACATCCCCTATGAAGAGGATCTTCAGCGAACCGACAGCGACGCGGCCGGGCGAACCGTCAGCGAGACGTTGTCGCCGGCGTCCTGCGTATAGCGGGCGAGCGCCTGGCTCTCGACGCCCGAGAGATCGACGACGACGCCGATCTTCGAACGGGCCGCCGCCACCGCCGAGCCCACAGTCAGGGCCGGGTCTGCCCGCAGATGCGTCAGCGAGACGACGACCGACGGCGCCGTCTGGGGCCGGATGTCGATCCGCGCGCCGTAGGTCCGGTTCGAGAGCACGAAGTCCGTGATCCCGACGACGGTGCCGGTCACCGGCGAGTAGACGTCGGTGCCGGGCGCGGCGCCCACCGAGAGGGAGGACGTGCCGGGCCCTCGGTCGCCGCGGAGCTGGTACCAGACGAGGCGGTTCTCGTTCGAGCCCGCGAGCCGGTGCCAGAGCCGGCCGAAGAGGCCCTCGTTCCCCTGCCGGCCGACGGGGTCGAGGGCGAGCGCGCCGCTGCCGGCGTTGTGGTACCCGATCGCGGTGACGGCGCTCTGCGCGACGGGAAGCTGCAAGTGGAGGGCGCCGGCTGTGCTGACGATCTGCGCGCGCGGCTGGCCGCCGGGCAGGACCTCGGGTCCGGCGAGCGGCTTGTTCGCCACGGGAGTCGAGCCCCACGTCCCGAAAGCCGTCACCAGCAGGGTCAGGAGCAGGACCGTCGAAAGGACCGCAGTGGCGACGAGTCGGCCGGCGTGCCGCTCCTGCCGCCGGTTGCGCGCGCGCATGCGCTGCAGCTCTCTGGACGCGCGCGGCCGCACCGGGTGCCGGTTTCGGGCCGAAGCCATGGGCGGCACCATAGCCGACCCTCCGGAAACCTTCCACCGCAGCGGTGGAGCGGCCCCCTCCTGACGTAACCTTGGCCCGATGAGCGCTTTCCCCGCCACCCGCCTGCGCCGGCTGCGGCGCACCGACGCTTTGCGCGGCCTCGTCCGCGAGACGCGCCTCGACCTGGACGACTTCGTGATGCCGCTCTTCGCCGGCCCGTCGACGATTCGGAACGAGCAGCTTCCGGCCATGAGCCGCTTCGCGGTCGAGGACCTCGTGGCCGAGGCGGCGGAGCTCGCCGGGCTCGGCGTCAAGGCGATCCTGCTCTTCGGCGTGCCGGGTGAGGGCGAGAAGGACGACGAGGGCTCGGGCGCGTGGATCGAGGACGGGATCGTCCAGCAGTCCCTGCGGGCGCTCCGCGAAGAGCAGCCGGAGCTCGTCCTCGTCACGGACGTCTGCCTCTGCGAGTACACGTCGCACGGGCACTGCGGGGTGATCCGCGACGGCGAGGTCGCCAACGACGAGACGCTCGAGTTGCTCGCGCGCACGGCTGTGAGCCTCGTCGAGGCGGGCGCGGACGCCGTCGCGCCGAGCGACATGATGGACGGGCGCGTCGGCGCGATCCGCGAGGTGCTGCCGGAGACGCCGATCGTCGCCTACGCCGCGAAGTACGCCTCCGCCTTCTACGGCCCGTTCCGGGACGTCGCCGATTCCGCTCCCTCCTTCGGCGACCGGCGCGGCTACCAGCTGGATCCCGCCAACGTCCGCGAGGCGCTGCGCGAATGCGAGCTGGATCTCGCCGAAGGGGCAGACGTCCTGATGGTGAAGCCGGCGCTGCCCTACCTCGACGTCATCCGCGCCGTGCGCGAGCGCTTCGACTGCCCACTCGCGGCCTACAACGTCTCGGGCGAGTACGCGATGGTGAAGGCGGCCGCAGCAGCGGGGCATCTCGACGAGAGGGAGGCGGCGCTCGAGTCGCTGACGGCGATCAAGCGGGCCGGCGCCGACCTCGTCTTCTCCTACTGGACGAAGGACCTCGCGCGGTGGCTTTGAAGCAGAAGTCGGATCTCGCCCGCCGCGCCGAGAAGCTGATTCCGGGCGGGGTCAACTCTCCCGTCCGGGCGATGCGGTCGGTCGGGCTCGACGAGCCCGTCTTCATGCGGCGCGGCGAGGGCTCGATGATCGAGGACGTCGACGGGAACCGCTACGTCGACTGGGTGATGAGCTGGGGACCGCTCGTCTTCGGCCATGCCGACCCCGAGACGCTGACCGCGATCGAGGAGGCGGCGCAGCGCGGCACGAGCTTCGGCGCGCCCACCGAGGGCGAGGTGGAGCTGGCGGCCGAGATCGTCGACGCGGTGCCGTCGGTGGAGATGGTGCGGCTAGTCTCGTCCGGCACCGAAGCGGCGATGAGCGCGATCCGGCTCGCCCGTGGCTTCACCCGCCGCGACCGCGTGCTCAAGTTCTCCGGCTGCTACCACGGCCACTCCGACGGGCTGCTGGCAAGCGCGGGCTCCGGCCTCGCGACGCTCGGCATCCCGGCGAGCCCCGGCGTCCCGACCGGGACGACGGCGGACACGGTGGTGACGACGTACAACGACGTCGACGCGGCGGCGGCTGCGGTCGAGCGCTACGGCGAGGGACTCGCGGCGATCATCGTCGAGCCCGTGGCCGGGAACATGGGCGTCGTCCCGCCGGCGCCCGGTTTTCTCGAGGCGCTGCGCGCGCTCTGCGACGCCTCGGGCGCGCTGCTCGTCTTCGACGAGGTGATCACGGGGTTCCGGGTCGCGCGAGGCGGCGCCCAGGAGCGCTACGGCGTCCTGCCCGACCTGACCGTCCTCGGCAAGATCGTCGGCGGCGGCCTGCCCGCGGCGGCGTTCGGCGGCCGCGCCGACGTGATGGAGCGTCTCGCTCCCGTCGGCGACGTCTACCAGGCGGGGACGCTCTCCGGAAACCCGCTCGCCACGGCCGCCGGGACGTCCGTGCTGCGGCGCCTCCGCGACCCCGCCGTCTACGACGAGCTCGAGCGGAAGGGCGCACGGCTCGAGGCCGGGCTCGCCCCGTTCGGGTGCGTGCACAGGGTTGGCGCGATGGCGACGCTCTTCCTCGCGCAGCAGGGGATCCGCAACTTCGAGGACGCGAAGACGAGCGACGTCGAGCGCTACGGCGGTCTTTTCCGCCAGCTCCTCGAGCAGGGGTTCTACATCGCGCCGTCGCAGTTCGAGTGCCTCTTCGTCTCGCTCGCGCACTCCGACGAGGACATCGACCGCACCGTCGAGGCCGTTGCCGACTTCTTCCGCGACTGACCTGTTCGACCTGATCGCCGCCGAGGCGGCGGCCGAGAGCCCGCTCTGGGGGGAAGCGCTGCGAGCGGACGCCGAGCGCGAGGGGATCTTCGGCCCGCTGGCGCCCGACCGGTTCGCGCTCGGGCTCGAGACGATCTACGAGGGCTACCTCGTCCACTACGGCTGGCCGCGCCTCTTCGCGCCCGCCGACGACGAGGCGGCGCTCCTGCTCGGCGACTACCTCTATGCCCACGGCCTCGTCCGGATCGCCGCCACCGGCGAGCTCGATGCAGTCGCGGCGCTGGCCGAGCTGATCTCCACCTGCGCGCATCTGCGAGCCGAGCAGGCCGAAGGCGATGGGGACGCCTGGGTAGGCGCGGTCCGCAGGCTCGGCGCCGAGCCGGACGCGACGAGTGTCGAACGCGCCCTTGCTGCGCACGCCGGCCGCGTGAGGCGTTAACGTTACGGGCGTGACCGCCTGGCTCCTCGCGAACGCCGCCGAAGAAGGCAAGCACGTGATCACCGGCATGCTGGTCGTTGGCCTGATCTTCATCGGCGTAATCGCCCTCGGCGAGACGTCCCGCGCGCTGCGGCACCGTCGCCGCAGCCACTGAGCACGGCCGTAGACTGACCGCATGGCCCCGCCCGGCGACTTACGCGACTGGATTCGCCTGCTCGAGGACGAGGGCGAGCTCGTCCGCGTCTCTGCCGAAGTCGATCCCGACCTCGAGATCACCGAGATCGTCGACCGGACGGTGAAGTCCGGCGGGCCCGCGCTCTTGTTCGAGCAGCCGAAGGGCTCCAGTCACCCGCTCCTGATCAACCAGTTCGGCACCGAGCGGCGGATGTGCCTCGCGTTCGGCGTCGAGCGGCTCGACGACATCGGAGCAAAGCTCGAGGACGTGCTGGAGATGCAGCCGCCGCAGGGGCTCGTCGAGAAGGTTCGCGGCCTGAAGAAGCTGAAGTCGATCGCCGACTCGCTGCCGAAGACCGTCTCCCGCGGGGCCTGCCAGGAGGTCGTGCTGACGGGCGACGACGTCGACCTCGGGCTGCTGCCGATCCAGCGCTGCTGGCCGGGCGACCCCGCCCCGTTCATCACCCTGCCGGCCGTGATCACGAAGGACCCGCACACGGGCGTGCGCAACGTCGGCATGTACCGGATGCAGAAGATCGACGCGCGCTCGACCTACATGCACTGGCAGATCCACAAGGACGGGCGTGCCGACTATCTCGCCACGGACGGCAAGATCCCGGTCGCCGTCGCGATCGGGCTCGATCCCGTCACCGCCTACTCGGCCAGTGCGCCGCTCCCGAAGCACATCGACGAGCTGATGCTCGCGGGCTTCCTCAAGGGCGAGCCGGTCGAGCTGGTGCAGGCGAAGACGGTCGACCTCGAGGTGCCGGCGAACGCCGAGATCGTCCTCGAGGGGACGATCGAGAAAGGCGAGGTCGGGCTCGAGGGGCCGTTCGGCGACCACACCGGCTACTACACCGCGGCGGAGCCCTTTCCGGTGTTCCGACTGTCGGCGATCACGATGCGGCGCGACGCGATCTATCCGTCGATCGTCGTCGGCAAGCCGCCGCAGGAGGATGCCTGGCTCGGCAAGGCGACGGAGCGGATCTTCCTGCCGGCGATCAAGCTGACCGTCCCCGAGATCGTCGACTACGACCTGCCGGTCGCCGGCGCGTTCCACAACTGCGTGATCGTCTCGATCAAGAAGGCGTTTCCCGGCCACGCGCACAAGGTCATGCACGCGATCTGGGGCCTCGGGATGCTCAGCCTCTCGAAGGCGGTCGTGGTCGTCGACGCGCACGTGAACGTGCACGACTACGAGGAGGTCTTCTTCTACGTCGGCGCGAACGTCGACCCCAAGCGTGACGTCGTCATCGCCGAGGGGCCGCTCGATCACCTCGACCACGCGCCGACGCTCCAGTTCCTCGGGGGCAAGATCGGGATCGACGCAACCGCGAAGGGCTCGGCGGAGGGAACGCGTGAGTGGCCCGAGGAGATCGCGATGAGCGAGGAGGTCCGCGCGCTGGTCGACCGAAGGTGGAACGAGTACGGGATACCGGCGCACGGCGACCGCGACCTGGTACAGAATGGCTCTCGCCGCGGGTTGCGGCAGCTGATACGTCGTTGACATCACACGTCCTGCGGGGATTGAATCCACTGACTTGAGCGACCAAGGCCCGCACCTGCCCGCCCCGAGCCTCTGGCCGATCGGCTTTGCCGCCGGCATCGCATGCATCCTGATCGGGCTCGTGATCAGCGTCCTCGTAGCCGTGGTCGGCTTCGGGATCGCGCTCGTCTTCGGCTTCCTCTGGCTGCGGGACGTCACGAGGCCCGTGCGCACGCCCGCGCCCGAGGTGGAGCCGGAGTCACGGCCGTCGCGCGCGACCGAGGCTACGGCGCCCGCGGAGGGCGACGCGATGCCGGTGATGAGCGAGGAGGAGATCGCCACCTATCCGCGCAGCACGTTCATCTCGATTGCCACGCTCGGTCTAGGCGGCGTCATCGGCGGGATCATCACGGTGCCGGTGCTCGGCTTCGCCGTCCTGCCCTCGTTCACGAACCAGCACGAGCCGAACGTCGAGCTCGGCCCGATCGAGGACTTTCCGGAGGGCGATTTCGTGATCGCGACCTTCCTGGAGGACCCCAAGATCGGCGAGGTCAGCCGGCGGACGATGTTCATCCGCAATAACGGCCAGCTCGAAGGTCAGCCGAGCTTCACGGTCCTCTACTCGCGCTGTGCTCACCTCGGCTGCCCGGTGCAGCCGAACGGGCCGGTCTTCGACGACGAGAAGAAGACGATCGGCGACCACGTCGAGCTGACGCCGACCAAGCCCGCGGGCTTCGGCTGCCCGTGCCACGGAGGCCAGTACGACACCGAGGGCAATCGCACCGCCGGGCCTCCCGTGCGCGCGCTCGACCGCGCCGAGTTCTCGATTCGCAACGGCAAGCTCGTGATCGGCAGCTTCTACAGCGTGGCCAAGGTCGAGGGCACAGGCGAACGAGCCCGAATCCAGAAGTACGGCCGCATGCCACCGGGCGTTCACGTCGACGGCCCCGAAGCCTGGCTCTACCCGCTCGAGGTGCCGCGGTGAGCCCGCAGGCGAAGTCAGCCCGGCGCGCGCAGCTCGAGGCTGCCGCGCTCTACCCGCTCGAGTGGCTCGAGGAGCGCTCGGGGCTCGTCGGCGGGGTCAAGTACTTCCTCTTCCGCAAGGTCCCGCGCGACACGGGCTGGTTCCACACGCTCGGCTCCGCGACGCTGACCGCCTTCCTCGTCCAGGCGATCACGGGCGTGATCCTCGCGATGTACTACAAGCCCGACCCGAACTCGGCCTACGAGTCGATCCAGCACATCACGAACGACCTGACGCTGGGCTGGCTCGTGCGCGGCATGCACCGCTGGGGCGCGAGCGTCTTCATCATCCTGATGTTCTTCCACATGGCCCGCGTGTTCCTTTTCGGCGCCTACAAGTACCCGCGCGAGCTGAACTGGATCATCGGCGTGCTGCTGCTCGCCATGGGCATGCTCGAGGGCTTCACGGGCTACCTGCTGCCGTGGGACCAGACTGCCTACTGGGCCACCGTCGTCGGGATCAACCTCAACGGCACCGCGCCCATCATCGGCCCCTTCCTCGCCCAGTTCTTAGCGGGCGGCACCGAGATCGGCGCCGACACGCTGAGCAAGTTCTACGCCTTGCACATGCTCGCGATCCCCGGCGCGATCTTCGCCCTGATCGGGCTGCATCTTTACCTCGTGATCCGCCTGGGCGTCACCTCGCCGCCGTGGTCGCCGGACGCCGCGGGCCGGGAGCGGCCCGAGGCCGCCGCACCGACGAACGGCCGCGAAGGGCTCGTCCGGCCGGGCCGCCGTGGGGGCTCGGAGTAGATGGCCAGCCGCAGGATCATCGAGCGCCGCGCGCAGCACAAGCGCTACAAGGAGGACGTCGACCGGAACGGGAAGCCGTTCTTCCCGCACGCCATGTTCCACGACACGGTGATGAGCCTCGTCGTCGTCAGCGTGATCGTCGGGCTCACGTGCGTCTGGTACTTCACCGCAGAGGGCTCCGAGGACGCGGGGCTGCTCGGGCCGTACTACACCGAGGAGGCCGACCCGGGCACGACCAACTTCGTGCCGCGGCCGGACTGGTACTTCTACTTCCTCTTCTATCTCCTGCGGGTCTTCAAGTGGCCGGACACGGTCGTCCTCGGCACCGTCGGCGTGCCGAACATCCTGCTCGGGATCCTGATCGCGCTCCCGTTCATCGACGTCCGACGCGAGCGGCGGCTCAGCCGCAGGCCGGTCGCACTCGTTTCGGCGATCATCGTCGTGCTGGCAATGGGGACGCTGACCTACAAGGGCGCGACCGCGAAGGAGTCGCTCGGCTCGGAGACCCTCGCCGCGGTGCCCGATTGGTCGCAGCGGGAGGGCTTCGCCGCAAACCAGGAGGCCGTGGCAGGGGCGAAGCTGTTCGCCGTCGCCGGCTGCCTCCAGTGCCACACGTATCTCGGAACCGGCTCGTCCAACCTCGGCGCCCCCGACCTGTCCGACATCGGCGCGACGAACAAGGGCGTCGACTATTTCCAGCGCTACGTCGCGAACCCGGCGGAGTTCGGCAACACCGCCATGCCCCCGTTCGCGAGCCTCGGCGAGGAGAACCTGCACCAGATCGCGGTCTTCCTCGACGCCTCCAAGGGTCCGAAGGGCTAAGACACTGAACGTCTTTCTCGGCGTGACGGGCGCGTCGGGCGCGCCGTACGCCGCCCGGCTGCTGCGCGCGCTCACGGAGTCGGGCTGCGAGGTCGGGCTGACTGCCTCCGCGGCCGGAATCGAAGTGCTCGCGACCGAGCTCTACGGCGACGCGACGCTGCCGCGTGACGAGGTGCTCGACCGGCTCACCGCCGGCGCGGCGGGCGTCACCGTCTACGGCGTCAACGACTACAAGAGCCCCTACGCGTCGGGCTCGGCGAAGGTCGACGCCTACGTCGTCTGCCCCTGCTCGATGTCGACGGTGGGCACCCTCGCGGCGGGCGCGATGGCGAACCTGATCCACCGGGCGGCCTCGGTCGCGCTGAAGGAGGGCCGCAGGCTCGTGCTCGTGCCCCGCGAGACGCCGCTCTCGCTGATCCACTTGAACGGGCTCGCCACGCTCCGGCAGGCGGGCGCCGTGATCCTCTTCGCCGCGCCCGGCTTCTACCACGGCGCGGAGACAATCGACGACCTCGTCGACTTCGTCGTCGCGCGGATCCTCGACCAGCTCGGGCTCGACAACGCGCTCGTCTCGAGGTGGGGGCAATGAGCCACGAATCCGGCACGCTGCCCGCGGAGGGCGTGCGCTCGATGTTCGACCGGATCGCCCCGGTCTACGACCTGATGAACCGCGTCATGACCGGGGGGCTCGACCAGCGCTGGCGGCGACTGACCGTCCGCGAGGTGGTCTCGCCCGGCGACCGGGTGCTGGACGCGTGCTGCGGCACGGGGGATCTGGCAGTCGCAGCCCGGGCGGCGGGCGCAGCCGTCGTGGGGCTCGATTTCTCCGAGCAGATGCTCGAGCGCGCGCGCCGCAAGGACGCGGAGGTCGAGTGGGTCCAGGGTGACCTGCTCGAGCTGCCATTCGAGGACGAGTCGTTCGACGCCGCGACCGTCGGGTTCGGCGTCCGCAACGTGGCCGACCTGGAGGGCGCGCTCGCCGAGCTGCGACGCGTGCTCCGCCCGGGCGGACGCGTCGGCATCCTCGAGATCACCAAGCCGCGCGGCCCGCTGCGGCTCTTCTACCGCCTCTGGTTCGACGCCTTGATCCCGCTTGCGGGCAAGATCCTTCCAGGTGGCAAGGCCTACACGTACCTCCCGGCGAGCGTGCGCCGCTTCCCCGGCCCGGGCGAGCTGGCCGCGCTGATGCGCGCGCAGGGCTTCGGCGAGGTCGGGTACCGCCGGCTTGCGGGCGGCATCGTCGCGCTGCACACGGGAGTGGCGCGGTGACGATTCTCGAGGACGTCCGGCTCCTGCCGGGCCTCGACAGCTACATGGAGCAGGTGGAGGACCGGCTCGGCGCGGCCGTCGCGGCATACGACGGCCGCGTGGCCGAGGTCGGCGCCGATGCGCTCGCCGCCGGTGGCAAGCGGCTGCGCCCGCTGCTGGCGTTCCTCTGCGCGCCCGCCGCCGGCCCCGCGCCGGTCGCGGCGGGTGTGGCCGTCGAGCTCGTGCACATGGCGACGCTCGTCCACGACGATCTGATCGACGGCGCCACGGTGCGCCGCGGGAAGACCGCGGCGTGGGCCGCGCACGGCTCCGATGCCGCACGGGCGACGGGCGACTACCTCTTCGCACGCGCGTTCGCCGAGCTCGCCGCCGACGGCGACGTCCAGCCGGTCGCGGTCCTCGCAGACGCCTGTCTCTCCCTCGCGCGCGGCGAGGCGATGCAGCGCCGCCAGCGCCACGATCCGGACACGTCCGTCGAGGCGTACCTGGAGCGCTGCGCGCTGAAGACCGGCAAGCTCTTCGAGGCCGCCTGCTCGCTCGGATCCGGCGGCGCGCTGGGCCGCTTCGGGCTCAACCTGGGGATCGCCTTCCAGATCGCGGACGACATCCTCGACTGCTCCGGCGACACGATCGAGACGGGGAAGATCGCGGGCACCGACCTGCGCGAGGGGACACCGACGCTGCCGCTCCTGCTCGCCGCGCGCGAGGACGGGCTCGTCCGCGCGGCGCTTGCCGGCGGTCCGATCGAGGGCGCCCTCGTCCGCGTCGCCGCCACCGGCGCCCTCGAGCGCGCCCGCGAGGTTGCCCTCGACTACGCTAGAGAAGCCCGCGAAAGCCTGAACGGCGGGCTCCACCGCGAGGAGCTCGAGTCGCTCGCGGACGCTGTCGTCAACCGGAGGCGCT